>JBASRP010000358.1:0-1608 GCA_049273905.1 Actinomycetota bacterium | reverse complement strand
GTGCGGGCGAGAGGACTTGAACCTCCACGTCCTTGCGGACACATGGCCCTCAACCATGCCTGTCTGCCAATTCCAGCACGCCCGCGTGCTGCGGAGGCACAGGATACCAAGGCCGCGCGCGCAGCTTAGGAAGCCGTCGGGAGCGGGGTCGCTCCTTCGATCCACCAATCCTCGGCGTGCGCCAGGAAACCGTCCGCCGCGGAGCTCGCGACGACCTCGTTGACGCCTTTCCGGGCCGCGAGGACCACATCGAGCTGGAACAGCGGGATCACCGGAACGAGGTCGGCGACGCGCCCGAACGGGGCGTCGACCGCAGACGCGTCCGGGTCGAGGACGCCGTCCGAGGTGTCCAGGAGCGTTCGCAGACCGCCGTCGTTCAAGCGGGACACATCGTGAGCGCCGGGCAGGCCGAACCGGGCCCGCAGCGAGCCATCCGGGGGGTCGCGCTCGACCAACAAAGCGGCTTGGAACTTGGAGCCGTGGATCCACGCTCCCCAGAGCTCGTCGGCGTCCATCGACACCAGGTTCAGGTCGACGCCGACGGCGGATGCCTGCGCGTTGCAGGCGCGCAGGACCCGCTGGACGAGTTCGTCGCTCCCGACGGCGGCGACGGTGATCGAGAGCTCACGACCTCCTTTACGCCGGGCCCCACGGCCCGACTCGCGCCATCCGGCGGCCTGGAGGGTACTTTCGGCGTCTCGTGGCGCGTAGCCGTACCGCGAGAACGAGCCAACCGTGCGCGCGGCGACGCTCCCCGAGGGGACGTCGGTGAACGCGCCTTGATCGCGCACGAGTCCTTCGGCGATGGCGGGACGCTCGATACTGCCCACCAGCGCGCGCCGGACGCGGACGTCGCTCAGCACCGGGCTGCGCACGTTGAGGAACAGGCCGGCCCACGTCGCGCCACGATCGGCAGTGGTCGTCGTTCCGTCGCGCGCCGCTTTCGCGCGCCGCGCCCAGTCGACCGAGGCGTAGGGCCCGAGCACGTCCACCTTGCGCGCGCCATACAGCTGCAACGCCGTCACCGGGTCGGGAACGAACTGCACGCGGATCCGGTCGAGGTTTGGCACGCTCCCCCACGCGCGCGGGTTGGGCTCGAACACCATCTCGAGGCCCGGCGTCCACGTCTTCAGCACGAACGCGCCGCCGGACACCGGCCACGCCCGAACGAGGGCTTTGGAGATGTCCGTTTTACCGAGCGCGTGCGCCGGCAGCACACCGAGGCCGGCGCCGAACAGATCGCGCCACCGCGCGAACGGCGCGCGGAAGACCAAGCGGGCGACGGACGAGGATTCGACGACGACGTCTGCGAGCCGGTCGTAGCCGTCGCGCGACGCGATCGACGGGGACCGCATGACCGCTTGCCATGTGAAACGCAGATCGTTCGCGGTGATCGCCGTCCCGTCGGACCACACGGCGTCCTCGCGCAGGCGCAGCCGGACGCTCCACGGCGTCCCGCCGATGTCGGCGGAGGACGGCTCGCGCGCGAGGAGCCACGGTTGGCGCACGCCCTTCGGTCCGACACGGTAGAGCGCCGGCATCAGCGGCCGGATCAGGTCGCGCGTCGGCGGGGCGTCCCCACCGGTGACGAACGGGTTGAGCGTGACC
>JBASRP010000347.1:0-1605 GCA_049273905.1 Actinomycetota bacterium | reverse complement strand
CGCTCACTTTGCTCCACGCGATCGTCAGCGTCGAGCCCGCCGGAAACCCATCGTCAGTCGCCGTGCCGCTCAGCGTCACCGAGTTGGTTGGAAGCTCGATTGTTTGATTCGGACCGGCGTTCACTTCCGGCGGTTGATTCTCTGGGGCTACCGCGATTTCAACGGAATCGGTTGTTGTGTACTGGGTGTCGCCGGCACTGAGCTGCAGCAAGTAGCTCCCCGGATGACTGAACGTCGCATTTGTTGCAGCCTCGTTCGGATTGCTGAAGATCACCGTTCCCGGCCCGCTGACTTTGCTCCAGGCGATCGTCAAGGTCGAGCCCGGCGGCAGACCATCGTCGGTCACCGATCCGTTAAGGGCGACGGTGTTGGGCAACTCGATCGCCTGATTCGGCCCGGCGTTTACAACCGGGGGTTGATTCGGTGGAAAGACATGGACGGTAACGTCGTCGTTCCCCGTCAACTCGCTGTCGGACGAGGAGAGCCGAAGCAAGTAATCGCCGGGCAGGCTGAAGGTTGCCGACGTCACCGCGGAGTTCGAGTCGGCAAACACGACATCGCCTGGCCCGCTCACCTTGCTCCACACGACAGACGGTGTCGCGCAGGTTGGAAGCCCGTCGTCGCTTGTTGCGCCGTTCAGAATCGCGCCTGCCGGCAGGAATATCGTCAAGTCCTGTCCCGCGTTAACCGCGGGCGCGTGATTAGAGCCCGCCACCCTGGTGATATTCCGAGTGACCTGCGCCGAGTTGTTAAAGATGTCCGTCGCAACCGCGGTAATCGTGTTCGCTCCATCGCTGAGAGCGATCGTCGAGTTGAAGGATCCCGAGCTTTGGACCGCCGCCGCGCCATTGACGCTCACCGTTGTCGGCGTGCTGTCCGCGTATGTGCCGGTGACTACAAACTGCGCAAGAGTGGTGATCGCGTTTTGGCATGGACTGTCTATCGTCAAAGATGGCGGCGCGGTGTCGCCGAAGGCTTGCAGTAAACCTCCGCCGTTCACCGTCAGTCTGTCGGAGAAGACGGTTCCTTTCAGGGTGGTGCTTCCGTTGATGGTCACCGTTCCGCTCGGCGCGACTACCACGCCGCTTAGAAAGCTTCCAGAGTTTAGCGTCACTCCCCCGGAGGCCACGCGAAGCACAAGCCACAGCGGATTGGGCGATGAGCCAACCGATGCGTTGATCGTTAGCCCGCTCCCGATCGTTACGACCACAGGCCCGATGACCTGAATCTGGCTCGAACCGTTTAGCGTCAACGTCGCGAGATTGTAAACCGAAGGCACGGTCGATCCGGACACTCCCAACGAGAATCCTGCGCCTCCGTTTGCGATGAAGTTGCGATAGGTCCCGGGCGGAATCGAATAGATGCCCACATTGCTGTTCAAAGTCAGGTCACGGAGCGTGGAAAAATCACCCGGGCTTTGGCCGGCCGTGGTGATCGCGACGCTGCGCGTGCCGGTTGACGCGGGCGGGGCCGCGACGGCCGGCATCGTCACCGGATCAGTTCTCCTCACCAACCTTCCAAGCTGTACGCCCGAGTTGATAATCACACTGTAGTTGGTTGGCGTAGCAGTGCCGCTGCCATCGACGATTGCGCCAATTGAAGGGT
>JBASRP010000345.1:0-3604 GCA_049273905.1 Actinomycetota bacterium | reverse complement strand
ATGTAATCCTCGCCGCGCCGCGTGGGACGCCCGGTGTCGAGCCCGATGCGGAGCGGGAGCTCCGGTTTCCCGTTGCCCTTCGTGCGTTCGATGATCGCGGCGGCCGCGGCGACGGCGTCCGCCGGATCGCGGAAAGCCGCCATGATCCCGTCGCCGACGTTCTTCACCACCCGTCCCCGGTTGCCGGCGATCGCCGGCGCGACGATCGCGTCGTGGGTGTCGAGCAGTTCCATCGCCCTCTTCTCGCCGCCGGTCTCGGTCGACGCCGTGAAGTTCGCGATATCGGTGAAGAGGATCGTGATCGTGCCGCGCTGCGCGAATCGTTCGAGCAGGGCGCGGTGTGCCGCACCCAGGTCGAGGAGTCGCGAGGCGAGGCCGAACGGCGTCGCGCGCAGAAGTCGAGGTCGCGCGGCGCGTGAGCGCTTGCTGACGGCGCGCATGTGCTTACTGATGTTAGCAGTCTCGATAGGGTCGCGTTCGTGCACTCGTTAACGAGTGTGTGCATTTGCGATGTGAACCGGGACGTTTTCGGCCGTGTTCTCCGCGTGTTCGCTGTTGTGTTACTTGGGCGGCATGCGCAGCGCCCCGTCGAGGCGGATCGTCTCGCCGTTCAACGCGGGGTTCTCGACGATGTGCTGCACCAGCGCGGCGAACTCGGACGGCTTGCCCAGCCTCTTCGGGTGCGGGATCTGATCGGCCAGCGCTTGACGCGCTTCCTCCGGAAGCAACGCCAGCATCGGCGTGTCGAACGTTCCGGGTGCGATCGTGCAACAGCGGATCAACCGCGCCGCGAGGTCCCGCGCGACCACGAGCGTCAGCGAGACGACGCCGCCTTTCGACGATGCGTACGCCGCCTGGCCGATCTGTCCGTCGAACGCGGCGATGCTCGCCGTGTTGACGATGACGCCGCGCTCCTCGCCGTCGGGATCCTGGGCGACCATCTGCGCGGCCGCGAGACGGATCACGTTGAACGTGCCGATCAGGTTCACGCGGATGACCGTCTCGAACACCTTCAGGTCGTGCGGCCCGTTCTTGTCGACCGTGCGCTGCGCCCACCCGATACCGGCGCAGTTCACGGCGACATGCAGGCCGCCGAACGCCTCCACCGCGGTTTGGACGGCGGCCGACACCTGGTCGGGGTCGGTGACGTCGGCCGGCGCGAAGCGCGCCCGGTCGCCGAGCTCCTTCGCGAGGACCTCGCCCTGTGACGTGGGGAGGTCGACGATGACCACGCCGGCCCCCGCCGCATGAAGAGCCTCGATGGTCGCCCGGCCGAGGCCCGACGCGCCACCGGTGACCAGAGCACCTTTCCCGGAGATCCGCACGGCGCAGAAGTTAACGCAAATATCTCTGTTCTGGTGTCCGGGGCCCCTGCTATCCTCCGGAACCCGGGTGAGGAGGGCCGGTGGCGACCTCGAAGGAAGTCATCCGCTGGATCGGCCGCAACAGCAAGCGCGCGGGTATCACCGTGGTCGGCTTCGTGCTGATCATCGGGGGGATCGTCTTGCTGCCCTTGCCCGGCCCGGGCTGGCTCATCATCTTCGCCGGACTCGCCGTCCTCGCCACCGAATACGTCTGGGCCGAGCGCGCTCTCGATGCCGCGAAGAAGAAGGCCAAGGCCGCCGCAATGAAGGCGCGCGCGCGCATACGGCGGGGGAGCACGAACCAAGAACCCAGGGCCTAGATCCAGCAGAGGATCTTGACGCCCTTCGTTGTGCAGTCGCCGAGCACCTTGTTGAACATCCGCCCGTGCCCGAACCAGATCCGGCTCGTCCACCCGAACGTGCCGGTCGACGGGATCGGATAGGCGGCGAGCACGGGATAGAAGTAGCCGAAGAGCGCGATCGCTAGCGCGACGAACCACACCGCGGTCCACCGCAATCGCCACTTCTGCAACGCGTGCACGACCATCAGCACGATGAACGGGCTCGCCGGCGTCATGTAGAACATGAACAGCGGCCGCGTCGTCACGAACCAGGGTAAGACGAGCGGCGCGAGCAGGATCACGAGAAGGCCGGCGACCTCGTCACGCTTGACGATCCAGAACAGACATGCCGGCAGGGCGACGAAGAATCCCGTCCACCAGATGAGCGGGTTCGGAAGACCGAGCACCTCTTCGTCGCGCAGCTCCTGTCCGGCCTTGCATGGTTGCGCCTGCCCCGACGGAGCGCAGTAGCGCATGTAGTAGTGGGAGGCCGGCCGCGAGATCCACGGCCAGGACCACGCCTTCGACATATACGGGTGGATCGGGTTGCCGTCGGCGTCGGTCGACTTCAGGTTCCGGTGATAGTCGGCGATCTCTTTCTGATCGCAGATCCACAACGCCAGGCCGGTCTTCGGCACCGCTTTCGAGACGCCGTCGTGGACCACCACGTTGTTGCACCGTGGCGGCACATATTTCTTCGACGACAGGAACCACGAGGTGTACGACGCCATGTACGTCGCCAGCGGCACGATCACGAACGTGCCGGCGATGGCGAGCACCTGGAACCAGACGCGGTCCCGGCGCGGACGCTTCGGCACATCGCCGATCGCCTCCGCGATGTCGGCCGGCTGGCCGGCGAAGACGCCCCCGTTGTCGAGGTCTTCGGCACGACGCTTCCGTCGAGCGAACGGTCTCCAGGAAACCGGCGCGATGCGCACCACTTCCCAGGCGAGCATCACCGCCGCCACGACCGGCAACAGGAAAAGCGCGCTCCACTTCGAGGCGAGCGCGAGTCCGAACGCCACGCCGGACCCGAGCCGCCACCACCTCAGTCCCGTCCACGTCGGCGCGCGCGCGCGGTCCTCGAGCATCAACCACACGCCGAGGAGGATGAAGAAGCACACGAAGATGTCGAGCATCGCGATGCGGGACTGGACGAAGTGCAGCCCCTCGACGCCGAGCAGGATCGCCGCCGCGGCGGCCGGCCAGCGCTTCTCCCAGAGCCGCCGCCCGATCAGATACACCAGGAGCACGCATAGCGCTCCCACGAGCGCCGACGAGAACCGCCAGCCGAATGGGCGGTAGCCGAAGATCTTGAGACCGAGAGCGATCATCAGCTTGCCGACCGGCGGATGAACGACGAAGACGGGCTCGAGCCCGTCGCAGGTGTGCGGCGCGTTGGCTTTGAAGGCCATATCCGTGCCGTGGCACGCGAAGCCGAACGCGTTCGGCGCGTAGTAGGTCTCGTCGAGCGGGATGATTGAGTGCGGGTGACCGAGCCGCCAGAAGCGGATGAACCCCGCGGCGGCGGTGATCGAGAGCGGGACGAGGATCCCCCCGTAGGTGATCGAAAGGCGCGCGAGCGCGTCGCCCGCACGCCGGAAGGCGTTGGACGACGGCTGGATGGTGTGGGCGTCCGCGGTCATCCCGTCGTGCCGACGAAGGTGTCGCCGGCGCCTCCAGTATAAGAAAGGTCATGGCCGGCCTCTTGAGCGTCGTGGCGACGCCGATCGGCAACCTCAACGACCTGTCGCCGCGCGCCGCGAAAGCCCTCGCCGAGGCCGACGTGATCGCCTGCGAGGACACCCGCGTCACGAGGAAGTTGCTCACGCGCGTGACCACGCGCGCGAAGCTCGTGGCCTACCACGCGCGGAACGAGCGCGCGCGGGTACCGGAGCT
>JBASRP010000340.1:0-2678 GCA_049273905.1 Actinomycetota bacterium | reverse complement strand
CCCCTTCCGGGGGTTGCATCGCTTTACCATTCCGAGAGGAACGACGACTACTCTGTGTGGGGAGGGTTCGTTCTCATGAGCAAACGCCGGATCATCGTTCTCTGGCTCGCCGCCGCCTTCGTGCTGGCGATGAGCGCCTTCAGCTTCGCCAAGGTTGGCGACAACCACGGCGCCGACGCTTCCGCATCGCACAAACCGACCGCCATCCCGTCCGCCGAGCCGACCACCGGCAAGGACAAGGACAAGGACGCCGCCGAGAACGAATCCAACGAGTCCGGCGAACGGAAGCTGAACCACGGCTTCTACGTCTCCTCCGCCGCGCACTGCGAGGACGTCGACGACGGCAACGGAACCACCTTCACCGCCCCCTCCGACTGCGAGACCAACGGCCAGGCCCACGGCAAGTACGTGAGCAGTGTCGCGAAGTCCGACGTCGGCAAGCCGGACAAGGCGCACGGCGGCGGCGGTTCCGGCTCCTAGAGTTCGCTCGAACTAACGGTCACGCCGCGGGGCGGCGCGCGACGCGCGCGAGCTTCCGTAGCTCCGCGATCGCGTCCGCGAGGGTGTCGACGCCGATGATCTTGATGTCCTTGGCTACCTTCTCGGCCTGATCGACCTCGATCGAGGGGACCAGGAAGACGTCGGCTCCTTCGCGTTCCGCGGCGCGGACCTTGAACTCCACGCCTCCCACGGGGCCGACGCGTCCGTCTCCGAGGATCGTCCCCGTCACGGCGACGAGATGCCCGCGCGTCAGATCCTCGGGCGTCACGGCGTCGACGACCGAGAGCGCGAAGGCCAGACCCGCGGACGGTCCGCCGATGTTCTGCGAGTCGATCGTCACGCCGAACGGGAGCAGGAATGCCGGCGCGAGCCGCACTCCGATCACGGGAACACCTTCCTGATCCCTCAGCGGCGACCTGATCGTTTTCACCTTTGTGGTCAGGTGCTTGTCGTCGCGGACGAACTCGATCTCGACGATGGACCCGACAGGACGCGCCACGACGCGATCGACCGCGCCGCGCGGATCCGTGACCTCGTGTCCGTCGACCCCGACGATCAGATCACCTTGCTTGAGGTGTCCCTCGGCGGGGAACCCGCCGGCGACACCGATCACGCGCGCGCCCGGCACCAGCGGCGAATCGACGCCGACCGCGCGCATGGCTGCGATGATCGCCCCGTACTTGCTCTCCTCCATGTCGAGCGCGTTGTACTGGCTGTACTGCTCGTCGGTAAGGCCTTTCGGCACGAGATCGCTGCGGCTGATGGTGGAGACCGCGGGATCCAGCCACGCGACGAGCCCTTCGAATAGCGAGATCTCCCGCGTCGACACCGCCACCGTCGTCAGGAAGAAACCCCCGTCCGAGGGATACACGCGCTGGCCGTCGATGTGGACCAGCTGCGCGACGTTCCGCGCCGGGCCCGGCCCGAGCGTGTAGTACGGGATCGTGACGTAGGCGCCGATCAGACCGAGCGCGACACCGAACACCAAAGTGACCACGACGAGCCGCCACCAGCGTCGCGTGGGGGTCCGTGGCTGCGGAAGCGGTATGGAAGGCGGGAACTGGTTCATGTCGCGGGTCCGCGGAATCCTATCCAAGCATGCTGAGCACCGCCTGAGCCTCGCGCCTCGACACTACCGCGCTCAGACCGTGTGAAAATAGCTCGAATACCCGATGATCGACCGGGATCTGGTTGAAACCCTCATCGCACTCGCACTGATCCTCGCGTGTGCGCTGACGGTCATCGCGTCCGCGCAGTCGCGCGAGGAGCGTCCCCCGCGCGCGAAGCGCGAGAAGCGCCCGTCGCGCGACCCCGTTGCGACCACAGAGGTTGGAACCGAATCTGCTGCGGTGACGACCGCCCTCGCGGCGCCGGCCGCGTCCGAGACGATCCCGGCTCCCGCCACCGGCCGCCCGCGTCCGCGCTTCCTTACCGGTGAGCCGGCCGCACTCGAGCCCTCTCGCCCCGCGACCCGGCGCGCGATCGCATTCATCGGCGGGATCACGGCTCTCGCGGCGGGAGGTGCGGTGGGTCTGCTCGTGCTCGTGCGCGCTCTCGTCGCGATGTTCAAGCGGATCGGCGGCTGACGCCGCCACAAACATGCGGTCGGGCTAGCGTTCGCTCCAGCGCGCGCGGCGCGAGGCGTGCCCCACGCCGACCCCGACGGTGAGTGCGAGCGCCAGCGCGATCAGCTGGAGCTTCGGGTCGTTCGGCTCCTGATAAGGAACGGCGGACGCCAGGGCGACGCCCCGGATCGGCGACGGCGTCGGAACCACGGACGGTTTCGTGACCTTGGTGCCCTTCACCGCGGGCGGCCTCGCGGCGGCGCCGACCGAGCGACGGACCCTCGGGCGCGGTGTGGACTTCGGTTTCGGTTTCGGCGCACTCCCCGACGACCCCATCGCCGCCGCCGCGTCGACGCGTCCCCATCCCGAACGCGCGTCCCAGCCCGTCGAATACAGGTCTTTCGCCGTGTTCTTGATGCGGTTCGCCGACGTCGTGTTCGAGTAGCCGCGGGCCATCAACAGCGCGCCGATGCCGGACACGTGCGCGACGGCCATCGATGTTCCGCATCCCTGTCCGTATTTCGACGAGCCGTCCCACCACGTGCTCACGACCGGCGAGTTCGACTGGCACGAGCTGTCGGACGGACTGCTCGAGCTGCCGCCGCCCGGCGC
>JBASRP010000331.1:0-2087 GCA_049273905.1 Actinomycetota bacterium | reverse complement strand
GACCACGCCGAACCGGCGGATGAAGTGAGGATGGCGCGCGAAGAGACGCGCATCCTGCGGGCGGCGCGCGCGGTGGCCTCGTGAGCGGCACCGATCTGGGGACGCTCCTCGCGATCGTCGCCATGCTGATCGTCGCGGGCTTCCTGGCCGCCGCGGAGGTCGGGATCACACGCATGAGCCGCGTGCGCGCGCTCACCTTGCAAGAGGAGGGTCGCAAGGGCGCGACCTACCTCGTGCGGATCGTCGAGAACCCCGCGCGGTATCTCAACGTCGTGCTGCTGATCCTGTTGATCTGCCACGTCACCGCCACGACGCTGGCCACCGGGTTCGCGATCCGCAAGAGCGAGTCGTTCGGAGAGCTCATCGCGACCGTGCTGATGACGGTCGTCATCTTCGTGTTCGCGGAGGTTTCACCGAAGACGTTCGCGGTCCAGCACACGGACCGGATCGCGCTGCGGCTGGCCCCGCTGATCCACGGCCTCGGCCACGCGCCGTTGCTTCACCCGCTGGCGCGGATCCTCATCGGCGTCGCGAACGTCGTCATCCCTGGGCGCGGCCTGAAACAGGGCCCTTTCGTCACGGAAGAGGAGCTCCGTCAGATGGCCGAGGTCGCCGTCGAGGAGCAGCAGATCGAAGAAGAAGAGAAGGAGATGATCCACTCCATCTTCGAGTTCGGGGACACCGTCGTGCGCGAGGTCATGGTCCCGCGCCCCGACATGATCGCCGTCGAGGACGACACGAAGCTCAAGCAGGTTCTGACCGCCATGCTGAAGCACGGATTCTCGCGCATGCCCGTCTACAAGGACTCGATCGACAACATCGAGGGCATCGTTTACGCGAAGGACGTGATGCGCCGGCTGCACAACGGGCGCGCGCGCAAGGAGCCGACCGCCGGATCGATCTCGCGCGACGCGTTCGTCATCCCCGAGTCGAAGAAGATCGCCGAGCTTCTGCGTGAGATGCAACAGAGGAAGACACACATGGCGATCGTCGTCGACGAGTTTGGCGATGTGGCCGGCCTGGTGACGATGGAGGACCTGCTCGAAGAGATCGTCGGCGAGATCGCCGACGAGTACGACCGCGGCGAGCCCCTCGTCGAGCCGGTCGATGACAACACGATGCGCGTGAACGCGCGGATGCCCATCGACGAGCTGTCGGAGCTCGTCGGCGTTGAGCTGCCCGACACCGAGTGGGACACCGTCGGCGGGCTGATGGCCGGTCTGTTGGGCAAGGTGCCGGCGCGCGGCGAAGAGGTGAAGACGCACGGAGTGACGTTCCGCGCGGACAAGGTGCAAGGAAGGCGCATCGCCAAGGTCCTCGTCACGAAGGGGCCCGAGCTCGACGGCGAGGTGGAGGGTGGAAGCTAAGCCCGGACACCGCTCGGGATTCGTCTCGATCGTGGGACGTCCGAACGTCGGCAAGTCGACGCTGCTTAACGCGCTGCTGAACCGCAAGGTCGCGATCACCTCGGCCAAGCCGCAGACCACGCGCAACGCGATCCGCGGCGTGCTGTCCGGCGATGACTGGCAGATGGTGTTCATCGACACGCCGGGCCTGCACAAGCCGAGAACGGCGCTCGGGAGGCGGCTGAACGAGGTCGTGCGCCGGACCCTCAAAGAGGTTGACGCGATCGTCTTCATGGTCGACGCCACGCAGCAGGCCGGCACGGGGGACCGCTACGTCGCGGAGGAGATCCTCAAGCTCGAGACGCCGGCGATCTGCGTCGTGAACAAGATGGACGCCGTCCGGCAGCCGGCCCTCGTCGCACAGCTCGCGGCCGTGGAGTCGTTCGGGGAGTGGCGCGAGATCATCCCCGTGTCGGCGCTGCAACAGCAGAAGGTCGGCGAGTTGCAAGAACTCCTCGTCGCGCTGTTGCCGGAGGGTCCGCAGTACTACCCGTCGGACGTCTTCACCGACCAGCCGCGCGAGTTTCTGGTCGCGGAGCTCATCGCGAGAAAGCTCTCGAGCTGACGCGCCAAGAGATCCCGCACTCGATCGCCGTGATGATCGAGGAGATCGTCGAGCGTGACGATCATGTGACCGAGATCCACGCGATCCTGTACGTCGAACGCGATTCACAGAAGGGG
>JBASRP010000329.1:0-8842 GCA_049273905.1 Actinomycetota bacterium | reverse complement strand
CTCCTCGATCACATTCGACCGCGTGTCTTGCTCGGGTTGACTGCAACACCTGAGCGTGCCGACGGCAAAAGCGTGACGGAATGGTTCGACGGACGCATCGCAAGCGAGCTTCGACTATGGCAGGCGCTTGACGAGGGAATACTCGCGCCGTTCCAGTATTTTGGGTTGAGCGACGACATTGACCTTTCGCATGTTCGTTGGCGGCGCGGGGGCTACGAGGTCACTGACCTTGAGAACCTGTACACGGGCAACGATGCCCGCGTCCTAAAGATTCTGTCCGCACTTCGCGAGCACGGGGACCCTCTGGACATGTGCGCCCTTGGTTTCTGTGTCAGCGTCGAGCACGCGCGATACATGGCTCGCACCTTCACCGAGGCGGGCATCGCGGCGGAGTCAGTCTCCGCTGACTCATCGTCAGACGAACGAGACGGATCTCTTCGTCGACTGCGTAGCGGCGAGGCGAAGGTCGTGTTTGCAGTCGACCTCTTCAACGAAGGTGTCGACGTCCCGGAGATCGACACGGTCCTGTTCTTGAGGCCCACCGAAAGCGCGACCGTGTTCCTTCAGCAGCTCGGCCGGGGTCTACGGAGAACCGAAGGTAAAGCGTGTCTGACTGTCTTCGACTTCATCGGGCGCCAGCACCAGAAGTTCCGATTCGATGTCCGCTTCCGAGCGATCACTGGGGGCGGTCGGGCCGACGTCCGACGCCAGGTGGAGAGCGGATTCCCGTTCCTTCCGGCGGGTTGTCACATCACACTTGATCGTGTGTCTCGCGAGATCATTCTTGAAAACATCCGACAGGCGGTCGCGGGCGGTCCGAAGCGCTTGGCAGCTGAGCTGAAAGACATCGGCGACGTCAGCCTTTCGGAGTTTCTCAGGGAGACAGAGCTCGACCTTGAGGACCTTTATCGATCAACGAGCTGGACGTACATCCGGCGGCTCGCAGGATTCGAGACATCAACGCCAGGTCCGTTGGAAGAGAAGCTCAGCAGGCGTGTTGCCCGCCTACTCCACGTCGACGACCCAGAACGGACAAGTTGGTGGTCCGAGACCCTGAGCTCCGAGCAACCACCTGAGATTGAGGAACTCTCAACTCGGCGCGCACGACTTGCTGCGATGCTCCACTTCGATCTTTGGGGCCAAACCAAGGAGCCAGGTGGCCTCGCTTCGTCGTTCGCGCGCCTTTGGCAGCATCCATCAATTCGTCGCGAGGTCGTCGAGGTGTTGGAGCTATTGGAGGATCGCGCACGCAACGTCGCGATCCCGGTGTCGGAGCTGTCCGATGTTCCGCTGAACGTTCATTGCCGATACACCCGAGATGAGATCCTCGCCGCTCTCGGCGTCTCGAGCCCGGAAAAGCCGTATCCGTCGCGGGAAGGCGTCTACTTCGACAAAGAAAACCGCGCCGACGCCTTCTTCGTCACCCTTCAGAAGACCGATCGAGAGTTTTCGCCAAGCACTTTGTACAAGGACTACGCGATCTCGCCTCGGCTCTTTCATTGGGAGTCTCAGAGCACTACGTCGCTGGACTCCCCGACGGGTCGGCGGTATATCAACCATGTCCGTGATGGCAGCCGCATTCTGCTGTTTGCCCGCGAACGCACGAAGGCTCCCAACGGAGAGTCGCTCGCGTATCTCTTCCTCGGCCCGGCGACCTATCTGAACCATGAGGGCAGCCGCCCAATCGCGATCACTTGGCGGCTCCATCACCTGTTGCCGGGAGACTTCTTCCAGCAAGCGTCTACAGCTGCTGGCTGAGGAAGTTAGGCTACTAACGCGTTTTAGTCATCTGCCGCGCTTGGCCCGGACACCTCGAGCGTCGTTGCGTTCCTCCGCGAAAGACTCTCCTGAATCGCATCGGTCTTGAGGAGGAAAGCGCCTATCACTCCAGCGAACGCAGCGAAGACGACAACTTGATAGAGGATCAAATTGATTTCAACGATCTGCCCTGCTGCTGTCTTGATCGGAAGACTGTGACCGCCGAGAGCACCCAACGCTGCGAGGTGGAGGGCTTGCGTATACGACGTGACGCCACCAAAGTCGTAGAGGACCCGCCCCGCGATGACGATCACTAGGCCAGTGATCATGAGCAGATACGCGACGCGGCTTGCCAGCCGACTTTGGGCAGATCGTGATAGCTGAGCCGCGGAAGCTAGCGGGCGTGCGGCTCGCGCAACGCGAGCCATGCGAAGGATCCGCAGGAATCGCAAGACCGGCACGACGAGAATGATCAGTTCCCACCACCGGCGCTTGAGGAAGCCCCACGTCGATGGATCGACGATTAACCGGGCGATGAACTCGACAATAAATGCTGCCCATACTGCGTATGTCACGATGTCCAGAGCGATCCCTGGACCGGTATTCGCCGTAGCGAAGGGTTCGACGATCCACGCGATTAGCCACGCCACACCGAAGGCCGTCATGTAGGGATCGAGACGGCGCACGAGACGCTCGGCGGCGATCTCCCGGGACGTTGGCGGTCTTGCCATCAGTCGTTCCTCACGGTGCTCATTGCAACGAGTCCAGTTCTCAGGCCAAAGCTGTTATTCGCTCTTGCAGTCCTGGGTACTGCGAATCCTCGGCCATGATCCGCTCGAGATCCTTTCGAGCCATCGCCCGCTTTCCTAGCGCGTCGTACGCTCGCGAACGCTCCGAGAGCGCGCGGTGACGTATCTCGGGGGCGCGAGAGCGCGACTTCAACGCCTCTTTGAACGCAACCATCGCAGCGTCGTTGTAGCCCAGCGCATAGAAAGCTTCGCCGCGAAAGACGCACAGAAGCGCGGTGGCGTCGTCTGAGTTGGAGATTCCCTCAGTGAGCTCCACTGTCTCGTTGAAGCGTCCCGCGCTGCTGTATAGCTCTGCGAGGGATACAGCCGCATACGTGGTCGGTTCGAGCTGCTCGACCGTGTCGATCGCCGCCGCGACGTCACTGTCCGCCTGCTGGAGTTCCGCGAGACCGAGGCCGACCGCATCACGACCGAGCGCTAGGTGTGCCGTCACGCCGCTGGCAACTCCCACCTCCGTCCTCGAGCCACCGATGTACTTCTCCGAGAAAGGATCGGCCTGCGGGTCCTCTCCCGATGCAAACGCGGCTTCGAGCAGTCGTCGCGATTCGGCAGGATCGGTCTGGAAACAAAGGAATCCGGCCAGCGCATACGCCAAAGTCCGATGCTGGGGATGCTCGTCCCCCGCGGTGACGATCAACCGAACGTCGCGACTCTCGATGGCTTTGTGAAGTGCTTTCTCGGCTTTAGGTGCGAAGAGTCCCGGCTTCGGGAGTGCCACCCGTGTCGGGACAGGCGCCTGACGGACCGGAGCAGACCGCCGCCCGGCGCCCTTGGTCACCTGGTAGCGAACGCCACTTCCAGGGACGCCGACGCTTGCAGTGCGCCGGCCCGAGGAGTGGACCGAGTACCGGAGGCCCGGCACTCCGACGGAAACGCCGAGGCCCGACTTCGACAGGTTCAGTCGCACGCCCTTAGCGAGGCGTAACGACTTCTGGACTCGGAAACCCATCGAGGTCGGGCCTGGCGGATCGCCCTACTCGCAGGCGATTCCGTCGCCGTCCCGGTCGAGATCGTAGGGATCGCTGCCAACGCTCTGGAACGGTCCGTTGGCATAGTAGGGACCGTTGCCTGATCCGCCGGCACAGTCGTAGTCCTCGACGTTGGGCTTGAGGCAGGCGCCCTTGTAGTTCGGGTCGCAGTTGCTCGTCGAGGTGGAAGTCGTCTTCTTCTTAGTTGTAGCGGTCGTCCTGCGCGTTGTCGTTGTCGCCGCAGGCTTCTTTACAGCTGGCTTTGGAGCCGGCGGCTCGACGATCTCCGGCGCGGGCTCCTCCACCACCGGCGCAGGCGAGTACGTATAGGGCAGGTTCGTGTAGTCGGATTGCGGGGCAGCTTTCTCTGCAACGGGAGCTTCCGTCGCGCAAGCGCCGATGGCAAACAACAAGCCGAGCAAGGCGAATCCAAGCCGAATGTTCTTCATTGCGTCCTCCGGTTGATGTGCCGCAAAAGATGCCTGCTGTCGCAGGTCGGACGACAGATACAAATGCGCCATTCGTCGTAAGGACGTTTGCCTTACGAGCGGGGATTCAGGTCGCCAAGCAGCAGGTTGGATCCAAGCAACGGGTCGAGTCGACGCGGCCTAATGGCGGTGCCGCGCAAGAATCCCAGGCGAACCGATAGTGTCTCCCGCGCGATGGCCGACCGGGAGCATGAGCTCGTCCTCTTCGGCGCGACCGGGTTCACCGGCGCGCTGACGGCTCAGTACCTCGCGCGCGTCGTGGCGCCCGACCTGCGATGGGCGCTCGCGGGGCGCAACAAGGCCAAGCTCGAGCGGCTGCGCGAAGAGCTCGGGAGGGACATTCCGATCCTCGTCGCTGACGTGGGCGACGCCGATTCGATCCGGCGCGTCGCGGAGGCCTCGAAGGTGATCCTCACGACGGTCGGGCCGTACATCCGTTACGGCGAGCCGCTCGTCGCTGCATGTGCCGCGGCGGGAACGCACTACGGCGACCTGACCGGCGAGGCCGAGTTCGCCGATCTGATGTACCTCCGCTACGACGCCCGCGCCCGCGAGACCGGCGCGCGGATCGTGCACTGTTGCGGCTTCGACTCGATCCCCTCGGACCTCGGCGCGTACTTCACCGTCAAGCAGCTTCCCGAGGGCGTGCCGCTCAAGATCGAGGGGTTCTTGCGCGTGCACGGCCGGCCGTCGGGCGGCACGGCGGCGACGATGCGGATGATGGTGTCGCGGTTCCCGAAGATCGTGGCAACGGCTCGCCGTCGGCGCCGCGCGGAAGAGCCCATCGCAGGCCGCGAGACCCACCGGCGCTCGGGCGTGCCGCGTTACGAGCGCGACGTCGGCGCGTGGGTCGTGCCGCTCCCGATCATCGACCCGCAGATCGTGCAGCGCTCCGCTCGAGCACTCGACCGGTACGGCCCGGACTTCACCTACCGCCACAACCTCGTGCTCGATCAGATGGGCTCGATGGCCCGCCAGCTGTGGTCGACGGTGCGCAAAGGCGCGCCCAAGCCCGGCGAGGGCCCGACCCCCGAGGAACGCGCCGAGTCATGGTTCAAGCTCCGGTTCGTCGGCACCGGCGGCGGTCGCCGCGTCGTGACCGAGGTCTCCGGCGGCGATCCTGGCTACGACGAGACCGCGAAGATGCTCGGCGAGACCGGCCTCTGCCTCGCGCGGGACGAGCTTCCGCAACGCAGCGGACAGCTGACGACGGCAGCAGCGATGGGCGACGCGCTGCTCGCCCGTCTCCAGCGCGCGGGGATCAAGTTCGAGGTGCTCGAAACCAGCTGAGTCGGATCTGATCCAAGCCCGGCGCGTGATCGAGCAATTGTTCGCGATCCGGTTTCCCGGACGCTCGCTTGTCATCCACCGCCACTAGGATCGGTATCGATGCGTCGATTCATCCGAAGCACAGCGAACGTTCAAGCCGTCGTTGCTGCCTGCGCCGTTCTCGGCGCGATCGCTGTCGGAGCATCTGGGGTCGCTGTCTTCCGCTCGACCGGTGCAAAGGGGAATCAGTCGGTCTGGCATTTGGTATTCGCCGACAGCGCGACGACTGGATATGTCCGGGTCGCCGTCGTGGCGCTCGCTCTTTACGCGACGGCGAGCTCGGCCGCCCTGCTCGTAGGGCGACGCTGGATGAAGGGCCTCGGCACCGGGGGTTTGCAGATGGACGATGCTCGAGTCTCGGACGAGGTCGTTGAGGAGCTCAAATCTCGAGCGAGCCAAGCTGAAGAAGCAAGAGATGAGGCGATCCGGATAGCCGCAGAGGTGACGCGATGGTTAAATCAAATGTGAGAGCCATGCCTAGGCAACGCAAACCCCGCGTCCCGCCCGAGCTTCTCGAGAAGTTGCGGGACCTCGAGCGGCGCGCTCGCGAGGATAGCCAAAAGACTGCAGAGGTCTTCGCCAAGGCCGAGCGTCTGCAGCGGCGCTTGCGCGAGATTTACATGAGCGGATAGCACGGCGCAACCGTCTCACCCGTGTGTCATCCTCGCCGCATGGAGGATGTCAGTTCGGAAGCCCGGCTTCGCGTTCGCGCTCCTTTCGCGTCGGGGCAACGGCCGGCCGTCCTACGGCTCGATAGTGTCGAGCACCGCGCCGAGCTCGGATTGATCGACGCGGAAGGCCTCGATGTTCGCGGCGCGACATGCACGCACCAGCCGTGCGTCTGCCGACACGAGCGGCCGTTGGAGGGCACGAGCCAGACCGGCGTACGCGCCGTCGTAGACGGTCATCCGTTTCCGTAGCGACCAAGCGGCCTCGAGGAGAGCGCCCGACGCGACCAGCGCGATCGCGAGCCGCGGGAGCCGTTCGACCGCGCGGTTCGCAGCCGCGTCCGTCAGAGCTTTGCCAAGAACGAGCCCGCGGAAGGCATTCGCAACCTCGAGGAGCAAGAGATCCGGCGCGAACAACTCGACCGGCTCAGGCCACGCCAGCCCGCCGAGCAACCGGTCGGCCGCGGCACCGGAGCGTTGGGGGACGCAGAACTCGACGACGACGGACGCGTCGATCACGAAGCCCGCCGGCACCTAACGCTCGCGATCGGCTCTGATCAGGTCCACCGCCGACGGCGCGCCGGGACCGAGCGGCTCACGATCGGCCCGGATCGCCTCGATCAAGCGAGCCTGGCCCGGCCTCTCGATAGCGAGAGCACGCCGGAGGAGGCGGATCGCCTCCGCGGTGATCGACGAGTTCCGTTCCTTCGCGCGCCTCTCAAGTGCCCGATAGAGGTCGTCGGGGACACCGCGAACATGAAGGACGGCCATGCCACGCAGACGCTAGCATCAATGCATGCAGATCTGCAACCAGGTAATGACCCGGTGCGCTAGTCACCGGGCGCCCCGGAATCAGTCCCGGCGCTTCTTCCGGATGGCCGTCCGCACGGTCAGGATCGCCAGTCCCGCGAGCGCCGCTCCTGCGGTGATCAAGCGCGTTGTGTCGATCGCCGGCTGCCACTCGACCTGATCACCTCGGATCACGTAGACGCCGACCGGTCGCGCGATGACACCGAAGCCGCCGCCACTTCCATCGGTGCCGTCTTGAGGATTGACACCGGTGCCGCCTCCGCCGCCCCCGCGGATAAACGCCGCGGGCACGACGGTCAATCCGTTCTGCTGGATCGGTTCGCCGAACACCCGCTTCACGGTCATGAGGTCCTGCGCTTGCTGCACCACGTTCGTCATGTCGCCCGCCATCTCGACCTCCTCCGGTCCGTCGTCCAGATCAATCGGGCCACCACGACGACGCTACCCCGGGGGGTCTTGCGCTGGCGACTTCCCGTCTGTCGGCACCGTGACATTCCGTGCGTCGCGACCGCGAACGACCCCCTCGCCCGGCGCCGTTAGCGTACGCACTAGGACAGGCGACAAGGAGGGCGACATGAAGACGAAGGGGATCACCAAGAAGCTCCTCGGGATCACGATCTCGGCGATCTCGATGGTCCTGACGCTCGGCCCGATCGGGGCGTGGGCGGTGCGGGCCGAGCCCGACCCGCACTTCCCGACGGTGGCGCCGCATCCGATGGCTCCGGCGGTTCAGGTGCAGGACACGAGCAGCGGGCGGGCGTGGATCATCCCGCTGATCATCGGCGGCGTTCTGGTTCTCGCCGCCGCGGTCATCGGGCGGGTTCGGATCCGCCGCAGCCGCGGGGTGGCCTGGGGCGCCTAGAAAGCGTCGGCTAGATCGAAGGAGCGCGGCCAAGGCCGCGCTCCTTCAGCATTCAGGCAAAGCTACGACGCGAACAGCGCCGCGTGATCGCCGGCCCACTCCGCGAAGGACCGCGGGTTCCGGCCGGTCACCGCGTGCACGGTGTCCGTCGGCTGCGCGACGAGATCGTCCCGCAGGAGCGGGAAGAGCGCGCTCAGGTGCGTCACCAGCCACTCCGGCATGCCGGCTCCGACGTACGCTTCGCGCGCCGCTTCGTCGGGGATGCCGACGAACTCGATCGTCTTCCCGGTCGCGGCCGACAGATCCTGGGCGGCTTGGTCGTACGTGATCGCCTCCGGACCGCTCAACTCTAGGGTTCTCCCGTCGTACGCGTCCGTCGTCAGCGCCGCGGCGCCGACGACCCCCGAGTCACGCGGATCGATCATGGCGATCTTGGCTCCCGCCGCCGGCGCGAAGAGCTTGCCCATCTGGCGCACCGGCTCGGCCGCGGCGAGCAGATTCGTCATGTAGAAGTACGAGTGCAGTACGACCGCGCTGATCCCCGACGCCTGCAGGTGCTTCTCGATCTGTCCGTGCCAGTCGAATGGCGGCAGAGCCGCCCCCACCACCGCGCCCACGGTCGACGCTTTGACGATCTTCCGCACGCCCGCCGCCTTCGCGGCGTCGATGACAGACGTCTCGAACTCGACCTTGCCGGGCCAGTCCGTCGACGACAGGAAAAGCGCGTCGATCCCCTCGACGGCGCGCGCGATCGCGGACGGATCCTGGAAATCCCCGACCGATAGCTCGACGTCTTTGCCGAGCCGCTTGACGGCGCGTTCCGCGTCGCGCACGAACGCGCGGACGGGTTCGCCCTTCGCGACGAGCTCCGCGACGACGGACGAGCCGACGTTCCCCGTTGCTCCCGTGACCAGGATCATGAACATCCCCTCCTTCAGCGTGGCTTGATGGCGAGAACCAGCCAGGCACTTGCGTCGAACAGGACGCCCTCCGGCGTCTCGTGGTCCGTGACCACCCTTTGCAGGGAGTCGAGCGCTGCGGCCCGCGCGCGATCGTCGAGATCCGCAAGGAGCCCGTTCACGATCCCGAGCTTCCGGACCCCGTCGAAGCTGCGCGCGGCGTCGGCCCCGAAGTACGTCGGTCGCTCGAC
>JBASRP010000286.1:0-1665 GCA_049273905.1 Actinomycetota bacterium | reverse complement strand
CGTGATCGGCAAGGCGCCCGACCTGTTCGAGGGCGTGATGATGCCCGAGCTGTACCTGGCCGACGCGCTGGGCGCCGCCGGCAAGCCGATCATGCGCGTCCACACCGCCGGCAGCGTCGGCGGTTCGACGGCGCTCGTCGCCGCGAGCCTCATCCAGGGGGCTATCCACGAGCGCGTGCTCACGGTCGCGTTCGAGAAGCAGTCGGAGTCGAACGCGATGTGGGCGCTCGCGCCGAAGATCCCGTTCCAGCCGACCCTCGTCGCCGGCGCCGGCGGGTACTTCGCGCCGCACATCCGCGAGTACATCCGCCGCGCGAACGCGCCCGACCACATCGGGATCGAGGTCGCCGTCAAGGACCGGCTCAACGGTCTGAAGAACCCGTACGCGCACCTCCACATCCCCGACATCTCGCACGACAAGGTCCTCGAGTCGCCGATGCTGTGGGACCCGATCCGCTTCCTCGAGTGCTGCCCGTCCTCGGACGGCGCGTGCGCGATGGTCCTGACGAGCGAGAAGCACGCGAACAACGGGAAGAGCCCGCCGGCGTGGGTGCGCGGGACCGCGGTGCGCAGCGAACCGCTCGGCATGGCGGGGCGCGACGAGGTCAACCCGCGCGCCGGCAGCGATTGCGCGAAGGACGTGTACGCGCAGGCCGGCGTCACCGACCCGCGGAACCAGATCAACCTTGCGGAGATCTACGTGCCCTTCTCGTGGTTCGAGCCGATGTGGCTCGAGAACCTCGGCTTCGCCGGCGAGGGCGAGGGCTGGCAGCTCACCGACAAGGGCGTTACCGCGCTGGACGGCGACCTGCCGATCAACCCGTCGGGCGGGGTCATGTCGTCGAACCCGATCGGTGCCTCCGGGATGCTGCGGTTCGCCGAGGCTGCGATGCAGGTCCGCGGCCAGGCCGGCGAGCACCAGGTCGACGGCGCCACGCTGGCGCTCGGCCACGCCTACGGCGGGGGTTCGCAGTTCTTCGCGATGTGGATAGTCTCGACAGAGAAACCTTAGGGGGATCCGATGCAGTTCACGTTCACCGATGAGCAGGAGGAGCTGCGCCGCACGATGCGGCGGTTCCTCGAGGAGAAGTCCCCCACGAGCGAGGTGCGCCGTCTGATGGAGACGGCCGACGGCTACGACGAGGCCGTCTGGAAGCAGATGTCGCAGGAGCTCGGCCTGGCCGGGCTGCACATCCCCGAGGCCTACGGTGGCCAGGGCTTCACATTCGTCGAGCTCGGCATCGTGCTCGAGGAGATGGGCCGCGCTCTGCTCTGCGCGCCGTTCTTCTCGACGGTGTGCCTGGCCGGGAGCGCGATCCTCGCCGCCGGGACCGAGGACGCGAAGAAGAAGCTTCTGCCGGGCATCGCATCCGGCGAGACGATCGCCGCGTTCGCGCTCGCCGAGCCGTCCGGCCGCTGGGACGCGGACGGCATCGACGCGGTGGCCGAGAAGAAGGGCGACGCGTACGCGATCACCGGGACCAAGCGTTTCGTCATCGACGGCGCGACCGCGAGTCTGATCGTCGTCGCCGCGCGGCTCAAAGGCACCAAAGGCGAGGACGGCATAGGACTCTTCGCCGTTTCGGGCGACGCGGACGGCCTGACGCGCACCGCGCTGGAGCCGCTCGACCCGACGCGCAAGCAGGCGGACCTCGAGCTGAAGGG
>JBASRP010000308.1:0-24915 GCA_049273905.1 Actinomycetota bacterium | reverse complement strand
GTTCTGGCTCGCGCGCGAGCAGACGCTGGCGCACGCGCGCCGCATCGCGCGCTGGTGGGCGGACGGCTTCGATCTGCTCCTGACACCCACCCTGTCCGATCCGCCGCCGCCCCTCGGCTCGTTCACGGGCGAGCCCGGCAACCCGTTGGCCGGGCTGGCACGCAACGCCGGCTACGCCGTCTTCACCTCGACGTTCAACGCCACCGGACAGCCGGCGATCTCCCTTCCGCTCGCGATGTCGAGCGACGGCTTGCCCGTCGGCGTGCAGCTGGTCGCCGCCTACGGACGCGAGGACGTGTTGATCAGAGTCGCGTCGCAGATCGAGCAGGCCGCGCCGTGGCGCGCACGGCGAGCGCCGATCGGGTGAGAGCGATGCGCGAAGCTCTCTCCCCCTGGCAAGAGCCGGTCCGCGGTGGCTACCCCGACCCGCGCGGGTTCGGGCTGTCCGGACTCGAGAGCTTGCGCGCGTACTTCACGGGCCGCGGACTGATCCCGCCGATCTCGCGACTGACCGGGATGCTGCTGCGCGAGGTCGACGAGGGTTACGCGGTTTTCGAGATGCCGGCGACCGGCTGGTTCCTCTCCTCGCAGAACCAGATCTCCGTCGGCGCTTTGATGATGCTCGCCGACGGATCGTTCGGTTGCTCGCTGTTGACCGCGCTCCCTGCGGCGACGCCGTACACGACATCGGAGCTGTCGATGAGTTTCCTCAAACCGTGCGCGGCGGAGGGAACGGTGCGCGCGGTCGGCCGGCTCCTGCACATCGGAGATCCTCTCGCCCTCACCGATGTCTGGGTGGAGGACGCGCGCGGCGAGCGCGTGGCGCACGGGACGTCGACGCTGATGGTGATGCCCCCGATCGACGGGGTCGAACTCATCACACCGGAGGACCTCCCTCTGGTGGAGCAACCGACGTACGACACGCCCGATCCCTACGAGCGCGCGCCCATCGGCGAGACCATCCCGTGGGACGAGTGGCGGACGATGCCCGGCGTCGAGATCCTGCGCCGGCAGATCAAGGGCGAGCTGCCGCAGCCGCCGATCCACTACCTCACCGGCATGACGCTCCGCGACGTGTCTGAAGGCTCGGCGGTCTTCACGTTACCGGCGAGCGAGTGGCTCACGAGCCCCCTGCGAACGGTCCAGGGTGGCGCGGTCGCGATGCTCGCGCACGCGGCCCTGGCGACGGCCGTGACGTCGACTCTCGAGCCCGGAAGCGCGTACCGTCCGGTCGACGTGAAAGTGAACTTCCTGCGGCCCGTGTTCGCCGACGGCAAGGACCTCGAGGCCCGCGGCACGGTCACGCACCGCGGACGCACACTGGCCGTCGCCAACGCCGAGGTGATCGGGACCGACGGGAAGAAGGTCGTCACCGCGACCGGCTCGACGATCATCCTCCCGGAGCGGAGTGAGTGATGCGGTTCGGTCTCGTCCCGCCCCTCGTACACCGCAACCCGCGGTTCGAGCCCCCAGCATGGGAGAGCACGGCGCAGATCGACGATCTGGCCGCGATCGCGCGGCGCGCCGACGAGCTCGGCTTCGACTTCATGTGCTTCCCCGGTCACGTCGCGATCCCCGAGGACGTCGGCGCGGTGCGCGGGCTCGTGTACTGGGACCCCGTCGCGACGATGTCCTTCATCGCCGCCCACACGACCCGGCTGAAGCTGTGCGCGTACGTCGTCGTGCTCGGGTACTACCACCCGCTTCAGATCGCGAAGTCGTACGGATCGATCGACCGGATCTCGAACGGCCGCGTGATCCTCGGCGTCGGCGTCGGCTCGCTGCAGCAAGAGTTCGAGCTCCTCGGCGCGCCGTTCGCCGATCGGGGCGCCCGGGCGGACGACGCGTTGAGGGCTCTGCGCGCGTCGCTCTCGCAGCGGACGCCCGCGTACCACGGCATCTACTACGACTACGAAGGCTTCGTCGTCGAGCCACACGCGCTGCAGGAGCACGTTCCGATCTGGGTGGGCGGGCGGTCCGGCCGGTCGCTCCGGCGCGGGCTCGAGCTGGCCGACGGCTGGTCGCCGTTCAAGCTGAAACTCGACGAGCTGGGCCCGCTCCTGGACGCGCATCGCGCCGCGATCGAGGCCCGGCCGGGCTTCGACCTCATCTTCCCGCCGGACCCGCCGCTCGACCCGCTCGGCGATGCGGACGAAACGGACGCGGTCGTCGCCGCGTACCGCAAAGCGGGGGCGACGGGTCTCGCGATGCGCTTCGAGCACGCGTCGCGCGACCAGTACGTCGATCAGCTCGACGCGTTCGCGCAGCGACACATCACGGACTGACTACTCGCTATCACGCTGGGCGCGCGTCGCTCCCTATACTTGGACGGTCGAGGGGAACGGATGAACTCGGTCGGACTCAGAGGACGCCTGCCCACGTTGCCGGCGCTCGACGGCATCCGCGCGGTCGCGATCGCCGGCGTGCTGCTCTACCACAGCGACATCTACTGGTTCCCCGGCGGGCTGCTCGGCGTCGAGGTCTTCTTCGTTCTCTCGGGGTACCTGATCACGTCGCTGTTGCTCGGCGAGCTGCAGACCCTCAGCCGGATCCGCATCAAGGACTTCCTCGCCCGGCGCGCGCGGCGCCTGTTGCCTGCTCTGGTCGTGATGCTCGCGATCATGGCGACCGTCCTGGTCGCCTGGCTGCCGCACGAGGTCGCGCGAACCCGCGGCGACGTTGCGGCCGCCGCCACGTACACGTCGAACTGGTACCTGATCCACGCCGACCATTCGTACTTCATCGACTTCCAGCGACCGTCGCCGTTCGGCCACCTCTGGTCCCTGGCGATCGAGGAGCAGTTCTATCTGCTGTGGCCGCCGATCCTTCTCTTCCTGTGGAGGCGGGTCCGCCGGCGCCGGCGCATCGCCGGGACCCTGCTCGTCGGGGCGGCCCTGTCGTCGGGCCTCCTCGCGTGGCTGTTCGACGCCGGTGATCCCTCGCGCATCTATTACGGAACCGACACGCGCGCGTCCGGCTTGCTGATCGGCGCCGCGCTGGCCGTGCTGTGGCGGCCGTTCGTCGAAGACCACCTCATAGCGAAGACGCGGCGCTTCGTCGACGCCGCGACCGTCGCGTCGAGCGGCTTCCTGATCTACGCGTTCCTCCGCTTCGACGATCTGTCCCCGTTCACGTACCGGCCGGGGCTGCTTCTCGTCGCGATCGCCACGGCGGTGCTCATCGCGTCGTGCGTCCACCCGGACGCGCGCGTCGCGCGGCTGTACGGGACGCGCCCGATGCGATGGCTCGGCAAGCGCTCGTACGGCGTGTACGTCTGGTACTTCCCGGTCTTCGCGCTGACGCGCCCGGGGGTCGACCTCGACGTGTCGGTCGGCGTGGCGTTCGCGATCCGTCTCGCGATCGTGCTGACCCTCGCCGCGCTGTCGTACCGGTTCGTCGAGGAGCCGATCCGCAACGGAACGGCGGGGCAGAAGCTCCGCGACCTGAGGGAGCGCGCCCGCACCCCGACGCCGGCCGGGCGTCGTGTCGACCTCGCGATGCGCGCATCCGGCTTGGTCGCCGTGACGATGGTCGGCGCCCTATTCGTGACGATGGCGAACGCGCCCGCTCCCGCGGACGGCGGGCCGTCGTCATCGATCGGCTCCGTACAGCGCGGCGACGTTGGGTTCGACGATCCCGAGCTCGTCGCAGTCCCCGTCGACAAACGGGTGGTGGCGATCGGCGACTCGGTGATGAGCGGCGCCCGCCCCCAGCTGCGCGACCGGTTCGGGCGCGTTCGCATCGATGCGAGGGTTGGGCGCCAAGTGAAGGACGGGATCGCACGGCTCAAGGATCTGCAGGCGCACGGCCTTCTCAGCGGCACGGTGATAATCCACCTCGGGAACAACGGGCACTTCACGGCGGCTCAGTTCGAGCGGATCATGCGCCTTCTGCGAGGCGCTCATCGGGTCGTCTTCGTCAATGTGAAAGTGCCGCGCCGCTGGGAGACCTCGGTCAACCGGGTGATCTGGTATGGGCGGCGACGCCACCCGGAGGTGACGATCGTTAACTGGCACGCCCTGTGGCGCGCCTGCCGAGGCCGGGTCTTCGGCGGTGACGGGACCCACCTCACCGCGCCCGGCGCCCGGTGCTACGCGAGAGCGATCGCGCAGGCCGCGAAGCTCTAAGACCAGATCGGGTCAACCAGGGCGGGTGGGAGGTAGATAGGCCCGGCCACAGCTAGCCCAATCGCGCCAGCTGCTCGCGGATGTAGGCCGCCATCGCGACATAGCCGTCGTCGTAGAGATGGAGGCCGTCGCCGCTGATCCACTCCGGATGCTGATCCAGCACGCTCCCCCAGTCCGGCACGACGAGCATTCGATCGATCCGGTCGGCCTCTATCAGAACCGTATTCTTTTCCGCGTAGCGCTCTGGGTCGGGGTGATGAGGCGGGATCCACACGATGCGCCGCGCGCCGCGGACCTCGAGCGCCTCACGCAGTGCGATGACATCGTCGGCGAAACCCGCCGAGCTGAACCCCGGGTTGCTGCCGAGAACGACCACGATGTAGCGCGGCACCTTGAAACGCTCGTCGATCCGATCGATCGCCCACGCGACCGAGCGTCCGTTCTCGGCGATCGACTCCGGAACCCAGCCATCGGTCTCGAGGTCGAGATTCAGGTTGCCGTGCCCGATCGCGCCGAGCATCAACGAGTCGCCGATCAACAAGACAGGCCCGCCGTGCGGCCCGGGCGTGCGCTGCTGCGCCGCGTTCGTTCCGTTGCCGCCGGGGAGCGAGGTCAGATCGCGCGGGCCGCTATCGAAGCTGCACGCGGCGAAAGCCGCAACCGCGAGCAGCACGACGACGAACTTCGAACGCATCAGCGCGTAACGGCCCCGTCCATCGCGAGCTTGTCTCGGAGGACCGGTGGGATCTGACGCGATTCGTTCGTCCCATGCGTCACGCACACATAGGTGATTACCCCATCGCACGCCGCGCGCCCCTCGACGGACGCGGCCAGACGCATGTCGAAGGACTTCGTCCCGATCCGGTCCGCCGACACCGCGATCGACACGTTGTCGTCGAAGCCGGCCGGGCCACGCCACTCGAGGACCGCCTTCACGACCATGACGTCGAACGCCCCGCCCTCGAAGAAGTCGACCTTCGGATCGAAGCCGATCGCCTCGAAGTAGCGCGTGACGGCCTCGTCGAAGTAGGTCAACCAGTGGGCGTTGAAGACGACGCCCTGCATGTCGACCTCCGCGTACCGCGGGCGGATCGTGTGCGTGTAGGCCACGGCCGCACAGCCTATCGGCGGCCGGGGACGCAGGGCGCCGACGAGGGTAACCATGGGTCAACCTGCGAGTATTACAGTGGAGGTCGCCTAACTCCGACCTAAAGGACGACGGCGCATGATCATCGACGGGTTCGCACGGCAGGTTCCGGATATCGATCCGGAAGAGACCGCCGAGTGGCTGGAGGCCTTCCAGTCCGTGCTCGAGCGGCGCGGGCGGACGCGCGCCCAGTACCTGTTGGTGAAGCTCCTCGAGCGCGCCCGCGAGCAGGCCGTCGGATTCCCCGCGACCGTCTCGACGCACTACGTGAACACGATCCCGCCGGAGGCCGAGCCGGCGTTCCCCGGCGACGAGTTCATCGAGCGGCGCATCCGCGCGTTCATCCGCTGGAACGCCGCAGTGATGGTGACACGCGCGAACATCCTGTCTGAAGGGATCGGCGGCCACCTCGCGACGTACGCGTCGTCGGCCTCGCTGTACGAGGTCGGCTTCAATCACTTCTTCCACGGCCGCGACGGCGAGCACCCGGGCGACCTCGTCTATTTCCAGGGACACGCGGCGCCGGGCATCTACGCGCGTGCGTTCCTCGAAGGGCGGCTGAGCGAGGAGCAGCTCGATCACTTCCGCCGCGAGCTCGGAGGCAACGGCTTGTCGTCGTACCCGCACCCGCGGCTGATGCCGACGTTCTGGGAGTTCCCGACGGTGTCGATGGGACTCGCGCCGCTGACGTCGATCTACCAGGCGCGTTTCAACCGCTACCTGCACCACCGCGGGATCGCCGACACGTCGAAGTCGAAGGTGTGGTGTTTCGTCGGCGACGGCGAGACGGACGAGCCCGAGACGCTCGGCTCCCTGTCGCTGGCCGCACGCGAGCAGCTCGACAACCTGATCTGGGTCGTCAACTGCAACCTGCAGCGCCTCGACGGTCCGGTGCGCGGCAACGGCAAGATCGTCCAAGAGCTCGAGGCCGTCTTCCGCGGTGCCGGCTGGAACGTCATCAAGGTGATCTGGGGCCGGAAGTGGGACGAGCTGCTGGCGAAGGACACCGACGGCGCACTCGTCGCGAAGATGGACACGACGCTCGACGGCGAGTTCCAGAAGTACACCACCGAGTCGGGCGCCTACATCCGCGAGCACTTCTTCGGCCCGGACGAGCGGCTGCAGAAGCTCGTGGAGCATCTCTCCGACGACGAGCTGCGCACACTTCCCCGCGGCGGCCACGACTACTCGAAGCTGTACGCGGCCTACTCCGCGGCTGTGAAGAACGAAGGTTCGCCGACGGTGATCCTCGCGAAGACCATCAAGGGCTGGACGCTCGGGCCCGACATCGAAGCGCGCAACGTCACGCATCAGATCAAGAAGATGTCGTCGAAGCAGCTGCGTGAGCTGCGCGAGCGGCTCTATCTCCAGGATGAAGTCCCGCTCGAGTCGATCGACGAAGACGACGAGTTGCCGCCGTACTACCGGCCGAAGGAAGGGTCGGAGATCTACCAGTACATGACGGAGCGCCGGCACGCGCTCGGCGGCTCGATCCCGAAGCGGCGCACCTCGTGGACGACGATCGACCAGCCGGCCGGGGAGGCCTTCGGCTCGTTCCTCAAGGGGTCCGGCGGCCGAGCCGTCTCGACAACGATGGCTTTCACCGGCTTGCTGCGCGCACTGATGCGCGACAAGAAGATGGGGCGCCGCGTCGTGCCTATCATCCCGGACGAGGCGCGCACGTTCGGCATGGACCCGCTCTTCAGCGAGTTCGGCATCTACGCGCCGTTCGGCCAGCTCTACGATCCGGTCGACGCCGGGATGCTGCTGACGTACAAGGAGACGAAGGAAGGCCAGATCCTCGAGGAGGGCATCACCGAGGCCGGCTCGCTGGCCTCGGCGCAGGCGGCCGGAACCTCGTACGCGACGTGGGGCGAGCCGACGATCCCCTTCTTCACGTTCTATTCGATGTTCGGCTTCCAGCGCGTCGGCGACCTGATCTGGCAGTTCGGCGACATCCGGGGCCGAGGCTTCTTGTGCGGCGGCACTGCGGGCCGCACGACGCTGAACGGCGAAGGCCTGCAGCACGAGGACGGCCACTCGCACATCCTCGCGTCGACGATCCCGAACCTGCGCGCGTACGACCCGGCGTTCGCGTACGAGATCGCGCTGATCGTGCAGGACGGCATCAAGCGCATGTACGCCGCCGAGCCCGAGGACCTCTTCTACTACCTGACCCTGTACAACGAGAATTACGCGATGCCCGAGATGCCGGCCGGCGTCGAGGACGGCGTTCTGCGCGGCCTCTACAAGTTCGCGGAGGCGCCCGAGGGTCCATCGCGGCACGCGCGGATCCTGTTCAGCGGCCCGGCCTGGAAAGCGGCGATCGAAGCCCGCGATCTGCTCGCCGCCGAACACGACGTCGCCGCCGAGTGCTGGAGCGCCACGTCGTACAAGCTGCTTCGCGAGGACGCGCTGTCGGCCGAGCGCTGGTCGCGCCTGCACCCCACCGAGAAGCCACAGACCCCCTACGTCGCGACGACTCTCGGCGAGAACGGCGGCCCGGTCGTCGCCGTCAGCGAGTACATGAAGGCGCTCCCGGAGATGATCGCGCGGTGGGTGCCGGGTGCGTTCGTCCCGCTCGGCACCGACGGCTACGGTCGGTCCGACACGCGCGCCGCGCTGCGCCGCCATTTCGAGGTCGACGCCGAGCACGTCGTCGTGGCGACCCTGCACGGCCTGGCGCAGGCCGGGGACGCGAAGCCCGAAGAGGTCGCCGAGGCGATCGCGCGCTACAAGATCAACCCCGACGCCCCGGATCCCCGCATCGCGTAAGCCCGGCCTTTTCGGGGTAGGCACCCGTCATGGACGCCATCTTCTTCGAGCCCGGCGAGGGCGACGGCAGCGACGAGCGCAAGACCAAGGTCTCAACGGACGGAATCGGCGTCGTTGAGTTCGCCGTAGAGAAAGACGAGGTCGCCACCCACACGCACGACAAGGACGAGCTGTTCTACGTGCTCGACGGACAGATGACGTTCGGCGCCTCCGAGGAGAACAAGGAGCTCGGTCCCGGCGGATTCGTGTTCATCCCGCGCGGGACGGCGCACTGGTTCTTCCACACCAAGCCGGCGCGCTATCTGGTGATCAGCTCACCCGGCGGCCTGGAGTCGTACTTCGCGGAGCTCGAGAAAGCGGAGAACGACGGCGACGCCGAAGCCAGGCGCGCGGAGATCGCCGCGCAACACGGAACGAGTTTCGTCGACTGACCTTTCTCACCCGCGCCTTCAGACGCGCCGCACGATCCTCCGCGTGACGGCTGCGCCGACGAGCAACGCCAGCGCGAGCCCGATCGGCGCGCTGCCGACGCCCGTGCCCGGCAGCTCTTCCCCCGACACGTCCGGCGTCGGCTTGGCTGCCGGCTTCGTCGTCTTGGCCCCGAGCACGCGGGTTCCCGACGCGACCGTCGTGTCGACGCAGCACAGACCGTCGACGACGATCGGCGAGATGCCGAGCTCGGACTCGACGTTCGTTATCGGCAAGCTCGCGCTCTTGTTCCGCGCCAGGCTGAAGACGGAGAAGCTCTCGAGCACCGACGTATCGCTCGGGCCGCCCACGACGTCGCGCGGGACGCGGATCTCCCAGTGGTCGGGCGCTCCGGCCGCGCCGGATACGAGCTTCCCCGTGACCGCGGTGCCGCCGGTCGGCGGTGCCGGGTACTCGATGATGTGCGGGAAGCAACCCGACACCGAGCAGAGCTCGACCGATCGCGCCGCGCCCGCGAAGAAAAGCGGCTCGCCGTCGCCGACCTCGACCGCCGCGTAGTAGATCGGATCGCGTTTGCCGGTCGGCGTGTCGATCGGCTCGCCGACCCAGCGCACGACGTAGTCGACGGCGCGCGCGTTCGTCGCCGCCAGCGCGTTCGCCGGCTCGTCGAGGGTGGAAACGGCGATGCGGAAAACGAGGTCCTCACCCTCGCGGGAAACCAGCGCCTCGCGCAGGTCCATCTCCGGCACGGCCTCGCCACCGTAGATGGGGTCGAAGACCGCGTCCTTGGCTTTGCCGCCGATCGACGCGCCGCGTGCGGCCGGCGCTCCGATCGCTGTGCCGAGCAGCCCGATGCCACTGTTCTGCTTGACCAGCGTGACGACCGGTGCACCGCGATGGTCGGCGATGCCGTCGATCGGCGGCGGGATCTGTGTGTCGGTTCCGGGGATCGTCTGCGTCAGCTCGTTCGACGTGTCGTCGTAGACGATCACGACGGCGCCGTCGCGCGGGTCCATCGTGACGGCGAAGAAATCGGCGAGGTTCCGGTTCCCCTGCTGCGCGATGCATCCGGTTCCCTGGAAGCAGATGGTCCCGTAGTGCATCGGGTGCCGGGTCACCTTCACCTGCTGCGCCGATGGCTTCGAACTGTTCGCGTCCGACACCATCGACAGGTAGACGTCCCATTCCTGGTGGATGTCGTCGAACTCGGGATCGTGGGTCGCGTCATTCGTCGCGTACCACACGACGGCGAGCCGGCCCTCGGCGCCGGCGACGGCCCAGGGCATCACGTTCTGATTGGCCGGCGCCTTCGAGAGCTTCACCGGCTTGGACCACTTGGTCCATCCGGTCTTGGCGGACGCCCACGCGTAGTAGATCTGCCACGCGGCCGGGTTCTCGGCCGACGGCGTTCCGTCCTCGCCGGTCGTCGCCCAGACCAGGTACACGTTGCGCGCCTCGTCGATGGCGACGACCGGGAAGAGGTTGCCCGCATTCGTTCCCTCGGGCGCGTCTGCGGCCTTGATCGACTTCGCCACTCGGAGTGCCGGGTCGTCGGGCTTCGCCGGATCGCGCGTACGCAGGAGCAGTCCGATGTCGTTCGCGTCGCTGTAGTTGATTGCCTCGAGTACGGTCCCGGTTGCCTGATCGATCGCGATCGACCCGTTGCCGCCGACGCCTAGCGACACCGTCGTGTCCGGGTAGTTCACACCGTCGAGCGAGTACGTTGCGGAATCGCAAGTGCCGCTCGAGCAGCTCGTCGCGGCGAGCGCCTCCGCGTAGGTCAGGTACGTCACGGGGAGCGGACCCGTGTAGCCCGTGGCCTTGCGAACCGCAGCCTGGTCCTTCGGGTCCCACATCGTCAGCCACTGCCGGTCGTAGCCGTTGTTGGTGTCGAGGCCCTTCGCGAAGACGCTCGACTCCATCGTCTTGGTTTTGGGATCCCAGCTCGCGACCTTCAGCGACGCGAGCGCCGCGAGGTCCGCGTAGGAGACTTTCCCGTTGCGGTCGATGGCGACGTCGGTGTCGCCGCCGCCGGGCCCGAGGATGGTCGTCACGGAATCGTCGGCCGATGTCGCTGCCGTGTCGTGCAGAGGCTTGAACACGCGACCGTCCGTCGACATCTGCCAGAGGCTGCGCTGGGTTCCCGTCCCCCACGGACCGTGCACGTACGTCGTGCCGTCGGGCGCGATGTCGACTTTGGGCTCGCCGAAGGTGTGGATCGGATCGACGATGACGGCGCTGCCGAACGTGGGCGGCGCTTCGGCGGCCGGCGCGGAGCCCTGCAGGAAGAGCGGGAGCGCCACCGCAGCGGCGCCGACGAGCACGGCGAGACGGTTCCGGAACATCGAGGCCTCCTGAGCCTGTCCTAATTGTCGGTCTCTAGGGATTCGGCGGCGAGGGCCTCGCTCCTTCCGAACGCCCCGACCTGGGCTGATGCGCTTGTGCGGTTCAGGTTCGCGCCGAGGCGGCCGAAGGGACAGATGAATAGGCAGTCGCTCCTACGAAAGGGCAAACCCGTCGTAAGGCGGGGACGCAAAGCCTCGGGGCCTTCTGGGCCGGCCGGGCTACCGAAAAGGGGCGGGTCGCAAGCCCGCTCTCCAAGACCGCTCGGGGGCGGGCTGTCTGTTCGGAACCGAAAGGGGCCGAGCAGATGCGGAAGAGATGGATCGCCGGCGTTCTCCTCGCCGGCCTTATCCCCTTCGGCGCGCCGAACGCGAGCGCGTCGTCGGGAGCCGAGTCATGCTTCATCTCCGCGATCAATGGGGCGCGCGCGTCCGCGGGCCGGTCGCGTCTCATCGTGAAGAGCGACCTGACGTCGGCTGCGCGGCGACACAGCGCAAGCATGGCGCGTGACGGTCGCATCTACCACAGCGGGAACCTCGGCAGCGGCATCTCCGGATGGACGAGCATCGGCGAAAACGTCGGCTCGGGCCCGAGCTGCACGAGCGTCCACCGCGCGTTCATGAACTCGTCGGCCCACCGCGCAAACATCCTGCGCGGTAGCTTCAACGAGGTCGGCGTCGGCGTCGCCTACAAGGGCGACACGCTCTACGTGACGGAGATCTTCGTCGCTCGGGGGCACACGGTTGTGCGCCATCGTGTGAGTAGGCCGGTGCGCGCCACGCGCGTCGCCCGTCGCGCGCCGAGGGCCGTGCGGAAGGTCGTGAAGGTCGTGAAGCCCGCGGTTCCGGTCGCGACGGTACAGCCCGTCAACATCGCGATGCTGCTCGTCCTCGTTGGCCTGGACGCCGAGCAAGTGAACCCGGCGACCGGCCGCGCGATGGGCGTCTGAGCTACGGCGTCGGTTCCGGAGCCCGGCGACCACTCCGTCGCGTCGCACGGTTCAGCGCGTTGAGGAACGCGCGGGCGCTCGCCTCGACCACGTCCGTTGAGATCCCGCGGCCCGTGTAGCGCTCGCCCTCGACCTCGATCTGCACCGTCACGTCCCCGAGTGCTTCGGAGCCCTCCGTCACCGCCGCGATGTTGAACGACGCGAGACGTGCATCCGCCGACGTCGCGCGCATGATCGCGCCGAACACAGCGTCGACCATCCCGTCGCCCATCGCGGACTCCTGGATCGTCTCGCCGTTCTTCGTGATCTTCACCGTCGCCGTCGGCGCGAGATGCGTGCCCCCGGCAACCTGCAGCGACTCGAGCCGGTACACCTCCTCGACCGTCTGGATCTCGTCGGCCACGATCGCCTCGAGGTCCTTGTCACTGATCTGGATCTTGCGGTCGACCAGCTCCTTGAAGCGCGCGAACGCGCGGTTCAGCTCTTCCTTGCCGAGCTGGAAGCCCATCTCCTCGAGCGTCTTCGCGAACGCATGCCGTCCGGAGTGTTTGCCTAGGACGATCTTGCCGCCCTCGACGCCGATGTCCTCGGCCTTGATGATCTCGTAGGTCAGCCGGTCCTGGATAACGCCGTGCTGGTGGATGCCGGACTCGTGCGCGAACGCGTTCTCGCCGACGATCGCCTTGTTCCTCTGCACCTGATAGCCGGTGAGCAGCGTGACGAGACGCGACGTGCGCGACAGCTCCTTCGTGTTGATGTTCGTCTCCACTCCGAGCAGGTCGTGCCGCATCTTGATCGCCATCACGACCTCTTCGAGTGAGCAGTTGCCCGCGCGCTCGCCGATCCCGTTGACGGCGACCTCGACCTGCCGCGCGCCGGCGCGCACCGCCTCGAGCGAGTTCGATACCGCCAGTCCGAGGTCGTTGTGGCAGTGCACCGACACGACGACGTCGGCGAGCTTCGGCACGGCCTTGTAACACTCACGGATCAGGTCGCCGAAGTCGAAGGGGATCGCGTAACCCACGGTGTCGGGGATGTTGATCGTCGTCGCGCCGGCGTTGATCGCCGCCTCGACGATCTGGAAGAGGAACTCGGGCTCGGTGCGCGTCGCGTCTTGCGGCGAGAACTCGATGTCCTCGCAGTACCCCTTCGCGCGCTGCACGCCGTTGATCGTCTGCTGGAGGATCTCGTCCTCGGTCGCGTTCAGCATGTACTTGCGATGGATGTCCGAGGTCGACAGGAAGACGTGGATGCGCGGCTGACGCGCATGCTGGACTGCCTCCCAGGCCCGGTCGATGTCCATGTCGTGCGCGCGCGCGAGCGCGGCGATGGACGGACCCTTGATCGATTGTGCGATGGCGGAGACGGACTCGAAGTCCCCGGGAGAGGTGACGGGGAATCCCGCTTCGATGATGTCGACGCCGAGGCGGGCGAGCTGCTCCGCGATCTCCAGCTTTTCTTTGACGTTGAGGTTGATCCCCGGCGACTGCTCGCCGTCCCGCAGCGTCGTGTCGAAGATCCGCACGCGGTTATCAGCCATCTCCAACCCCTCCTCACGTCCTATTTCGGCCGGTTTTCCCGCCAACTAAAAAACCTCTCGGATCCCGAGAGGTCGCGCGCACGCCGAGCGGCGAGCGCGCCGTCAAAGCAGGAGGAGCGCCGACCGATAAACCCTCGAAGTCGTCATGTCGGCGGGATTCTGTCAGAGGGGGCGAGGGGTGTCAACGAGGTTCTGCGGCAGCTATCGTCTCCTCACATGAAAACGCTTCGGGCCGTCAGGCTGGTAGCGGGCGTCCGCGTTGCGATCGGCTTCGCATTGACGTTCAGGACCGCCGACGTCCTTCGTCTCACGGTTCGTGACGTCGAGCCGTCAGGCCCGATCTTCGTCTTCGCCCAAACGGTCGGGATAAGAGACCTCATCTTCGGGCTGGGCGCGCTGATCGAATCGTTCGAGGATCCGGATCGGGTCGACCGTTGGGTCTGGCTCTGGCTCGCGAACGAGGTCGCCGACGTCATCGCCGGCGCCCTCGCTGCGCCTCACATCGGACGCAGGGGCGCGATCGGCGCGGCCGCGGCTCCTCTTCCCTTCGTCGCTGCGGACGTCTGGGCGCTGCGTGCTCGTCGCATCTCGGCCCAACAAGCGTAGGTCGGATGCGGATCGTCCCGACGGACGCCCTCACGGAACGGGAGCTCGCTGCTTTGAAAGGCATGCTTGAAGAGGCGTACGGCGAGCCGTTCGTCGAGGACTGGGACCACGCCCTCGGCGGCACACACTTCCTGATCGAGGAAGGCGGCGAACCCGTTTCGCACGCGTCCGTCGTGGAGCGGGCGCTCGAGACGGGCGGCCGCATCCTGAGAACTGGATACGTCGAGGCCGTCGCAACCAGGCCCGATCGCCAACGCCGGGGACTCGGGACTCGCGTGATGGACGCCGCGAGCGAGTTCATCCGGCGAGAGTTCGAGCTCGGCGCGCTGGGAACGGGCGAGTTCGGTTTCTACGCGCCATTCGGCTGGGAGAGATGGCGTGGCCCGACGGCAGTGCGCACCGATAGTGGTGTCGTGCCGACACCTGAGGAAGATGGCTACATCATGATCCTGCGCACGGCGGAAACCACGGACCTCGACCAAACCGCGCAGATCACGTGCGAGTGGAGACTCGGCGACGTTTGGTGAGCTACTGAAGCGTGATGAACTTCGCGTCTTTTGCCTCAGATCCGTCCGCGAGTTCCTTCAGAACGTCGTTGTCGATCGGCTGATCGACCGTCAAGCACATCAACGCTTCGCCGCCCTTCTCCTGGCGACCCACGCGCATGTCGGCGATGTTCACGCCGCTGCGTCCGAGGATCGTGCCGATCGCTCCGATCACCCCGGGGCGGTCGTCGTAGCGCAGGAAGCACATGTACGGGCCCGGCGGGAAGTCGACCTCGAAGTCGAGCACGCGGACAAGGCGCTCCTCGTTGCGTTTGCCGACGAGCGTGCCCGCGACGCCGGAGCCCTCTCCCGACGAGATCTCGATCGCGTTCACGTAGTCGCGCGACATCGCGCTCTTCGTCTCCGAGACGTCGATCCCACGCTCGGCGGCCAACAGCGGCGCGTTCACGAACGTCACGGTCTCCTGCACGACGTTCGTGAACATGCCCTTCAGCGCGGCGAGCGTCAGCACGCGAGTGTCGTGGTCGGCGATCGACCCCTGATACGAGACCGAGACCTGCTGGACATTCCCGCCGGCAAGCGCGGTGAAGATCCGGCCGAGCTTCTCGGCCAGCGGCAGGAAGGGTTTCACGACGTCCGAGAGCTCGCGCCCGGCCTCGACGTTGACGGCGTACGGCGCGAGGTCGCCGCGCAACGCGATGAGCACCTGCTCGGCGATCGACGCACCGGCCTTCGATTGCGCCTCCTCGGTCGACGCACCGAGGTGGGGCGTGAGGACGACCTGGTCCAGTTCGAACAGCGGTGAGGCGCCGGGTGGCTCCTTCGCGAACACATCGAGCGCCGCGCCGGCCAGGCGCCCGCCCTTGATCGCATCGGCAAGTGCGGCCTCGTCCACGATCCCGCCGCGCGAGGTGTTCACGATCCGCGCCGTCGGTTTCAGAAGCGCGAGTTGCTCGGCGCCGATCAACGCCGCCGTCTCCGAGGTTTTCGGCAGGTGGATCGTCACGAAGTCAGCCGCGCGCAGCGCCTCCTCGAGGCTCGACGCCAGCTCCACGCCCATCTGCCCGGCGCGCGCCTTCGCCACGTACGGATCGAACGCGACCACGCGCATCCCGAACGCCAGCGCGCGTTGCGCGACGAGCGTACCGATACGGCCGAGGCCGAGGATCGAAAGCGTCTTGCCGTGCAGCTCAACGCCTTCGAATCGCTCGCGCTCCCATCCCCCGGCCTTCACCGTCGCGCTCGCTGTCGGGATGTTCCTCGCCTGCGAGAGCAGAAGCGCGATCGTGTGCTCGGCTGCGGATAGCACGTTGGACTGCGGCGCGTTGACGACCACGATCCCATGGCGCGTCGCCGCGTCGACGTCAACGTTGTCGAGTCCGATCCCCGCGCGACCGATCACCTTGAGGTTCGGCGCCTTCTCGATCAGCTCCGCGTCGGCCTTCGTCTGCGAGCGGATGATCAGCGCGTCGTACGACCCGATGACGTCGAGGAGTTGCTCGCGCGTGAGGTCGGTCTTGACGTCGACCGTGACCTCGCCGCGAAGCCGGTCGAGTCCGGGCTCGGCGATCGGCTCGGCGACGAGAACCTTCATCATCGCGCTTGTTTGAAGACCTCTTCGGCGGCCGCGACCGCGGCGCCGGGCTTCGCCGGATACCCCATCTCGCTCAGGCACGACTCCAGCGCCGCCATCGCTTGCAGCACGTCGCCGGCGTCCACGTATCCGAGGTGCCCGATCCGGAACACCTTGCCCTTCCACTTTCCCTGGCCCGGCGCGAACACGATCCCGAACCGGCTCCGCACCAGCGCTGTGAGCTCGTCGCCGTTGATCCCCTCCGGCGCGCGAATCGCCGTCACGCAGACGGCCCGGTCGAGGTCCTCACCGACGAGGTCGAGCCCTAGTGCCTGCACAGACGACTTCACCGCTCGCGCGTTACGGCGGTGGCGGGCGAAGACGTTCTCGATACCTTCCTCGCGCAGCAGACGGATCGCCTCGCGCAACCCGAGGTACAGCGACACGGCCGGCGTGTACGGGTTCTCCGGCTCCTTCCGGTTGTAGGACTCGCGAACCGGGCCCCAGTCGAAGTAGAACCGCGGCAGCTTCGCTTGTTCGTAGGCCTTCCAGGCCGCGTCGCTCACGCTTACGAAGGCGATGCCCGGCGACATCATCAAGCCCTTTTGCACGCCGCCGATCGCGACGTCGACGCCCCACGCGTCCACTTCGAGCGGCGTCGCGCCGAGCCCCGAGATCGTGTCGACGACGAGCAGCGCCGGGTGGTCCTTAACCACTGCACCGATCGCCTCGATGTCGTTGACGACGCCGGTCGACGTCTCAGAGTGCTGGATCAGCACGCCCTTGATCCCGGGCTCGAGTGCAGCCTTCACGTCGCCAGCCTTCGCGACCTGGCCCCACTCGTACTCGAGCAGCTTCACGTCGAGCCCGTAGGCCGCCGCGATCTTCTGGAAGCGCTCGCCGAAGTTGCCGACCGAGACGATGAGCACGCGGTCGCCCGGTGAGAACAGGTTCACGACGGCCGACTCCATCCCACCCGAGCCGCTCGCCGTGTACGTGAGGACGTCGTTGGAGGTGTTCATGAGCCACTGCAGGCCCTCGGTGCACTCGCGCAGGACGGCCGCATAGCCGGGCCCACGGTGGTAGACGATTGGGCTGCCTTGCGCGAGCAGGACCTCGGCGGGGACCGGGGTCGGCCCGGGCGTCATCAAGATCTCGGGTTTCCGCACGTCAGAGCGCTCCTTCAGGGGAAGACCGGCAGCGTCGACGCCCATTCTACGGGCCTGGACGCCCTATCCTCGCTGCTTTTGGTTCCCACTGTTTGTCGCTGGAGCCATCGGGTAGGCGCTAGTGAGAAGACGTATCAGGAGGCGAACATGCCCGAGATGACGACTCGAAGGCGGGCAAGAACTCCCTCGAAGAAGTTCGGGCTGCCCGAAAAAGCGCGCACCCCCGGCCAGAAGAAAAAGACCGGCAACTACCCGATGCCCGACAAAGCTCACGCTCGCAGCGCCAAAGCGAGAGCGAGCAAGCAGTTGAATGCCGGACGACTCACGAAGAACGAGAAAAAGCGGATCGATCGGAAGGCCGACAGAGTGTTGAAGAGCAAGCAGTAGGTCGACCCGCGGTTACGCCTTCGCTTCGAGGACCTTCTTGAGGTTGGATAGGAAGCCGCTGTTCCCCTTGCCGATCATCATCTTGATCATCGGCGTCATGATCTTCATCATCCCCGGCGGCTGGAGCTCCACGCGTCGCGTCATCTTCGCGCCGCTCCCGTCGGACTCAACGATGTTCGTGACCGTCGGAGCCATCTTCCCCATCCGGCCCTGGAACTCGATGAGTCTGCCCGGCTCGAGCTTCGACACCGTCATCGTGCCCTCGGACACGCCCATCGCCGGCTTCACGCGAACGTTGAAGACCGTTCCGACTCCGACCGCATCGGTCGACGAGCTCACCTCGAGCACGTCGGTGTGCCATGCCGGGTCATTGCGGATGTCGGACACGTACCCGAACACGTCGCCCGGCGGGCGCGCGATGGAAACGCTACGCTCGACCCTCATCTCTCCCCTACTTGCGCTGCGTCCAGGGCATCATCGCCCGGAGCTTCTCACCCACCTGTTCGATCTGATGGTCGGCCTGCTCCTTGCGCATGCCGTTGAAGTTCGGCGCGCCTTCGACGTTCTCTTTGATCCACTCGCGCGCGAAACGACCTGAGGTGATCTCCTTGAGGATCTTCTGCATCTCCTTGCGCGTCCGTTCGGTGACGATGCGCTTGCCGCGCGAGTAGTCGCCGTACTCGGCCGTGTCGGAGATCGAGTAGCGCATGAACTTGAAACCGCCCTCGTACAGCAGGTCGACGATCAGCTTCAGTTCGTGCAGGCACTCGAAGTACGCGATCTCGGGCTGGTAACCCGCCTCGACGAGCGTCTCGAACCCCGCCTGCACCAGCGCGGAGGTTCCACCGCATAGAACGACCTGCTCGCCGAAGAGGTCGGTCTCGGTCTCTTCCTTGAACGTCGTCTCGATCAGCCCGGCGCGCGTCGCGCCGATGCCCTTCGCGTACGCCTTCGCGAGCTCCTCTGCTTTCCCGGTCGCGTCCTGGTGAACGGCGAGGAGAGCCGGCGTGCCGATCTTGTCCTCGAACGTACGGCGCACGAGGTGGCCCGGCCCCTTCGGCGCGACCATCGCGACGTCGATCGTCTTCGACGGTTTGATCTGCTTGAAGTGGATGTTGAAGCCGTGCGCGAAGAACAGCGCGTTGCCCTTCTTGAGGTTCGGCTTCACCGCCTCGTCGTAGACCTTCTTCTGCACGGTGTCGGGAAGCAGCATCATGACGAGGTCCGCTTCCTTCGCCGCCTCGGCCGTGGTGAGGACGCGCAGGCCCGCCGCCTCGGCCTTCTCCTTCGACTTCGACCCTTCGTGCAGGCCGACGCGCACGTCGACGCCGGAGTCCTGGAGGTTGAGCGCGTGCGCATGTCCCTGCGAGCCGTAGCCGAGGACAGCGACCTTGCGCCCGTCGAGGACCGATAGGTCCGCGTCGTCGTCGTACCAGATCTTTGGCGCCATCTGACTTACGCCCCCTTCTCCGCCAAGCGGAGCGACTTCTCGGAGATGCCCCGGTCCCCGCGCGCCAGCGCGACGAGGCCTGTCCGGACGAACTCGCGGATCCCGTAGGGCCGCAGCAGATTCGTCATCGCCTCGAGTTTGTCCGGCGAACCGGTCGCCTCGATCGTCAGAGCCGCCGGCGCGACATCGACGATCTTCGAGCGGAAGATGTCGGCCACCTCGACGATCTGGGCCCGCGTCTCGGCGTTCGCCTTCACCTTGATCAGCAGCAGCTCGCGCTCGACCGACGCGTCCTTCTCGAGCTCAACGATCTTGAGTATCGGTACCAGCTTGTTGAGCTGTTTCACGACCTGCTCGAGCGGCTTGTCTTCGACGTTGACCACGATCGTCATGCGCGAGACGTCGTCGATCTCGGTCGGACCCACCGCCAGCGAGTCGATGTTGAACCCGCGCCGCGCGAACAACCCGGCGACGCGCGCGAGCACACCCGGCTTGTTCTCGACGAGGACGGAAAGCGTGTGCTTGGCCATCAGATGATCGCCTCCGGGGTGTCGACGAGGATGTCCTTGTGGGCCTTCTCGTACTCGGGCCCCAGGATGATGTCGTCGTTCGACGCGCCGGCCGGGACCATCGGGTAGCACTTCTCCTCGGGGTCGCAGCGGAAGTCCATGACGACCGTGCGGTCGTCGATCTCCGCCGCCTTGCGGATCGTCGCCTCGACCTCGCCGGGGTTCTCGCAACGCATGCCGATCGCGCCGTAGGCCTCGGCGAGCTTCACGTAGTCGGGGACGTCGTAGCCGAACTCGACCGCCGAGAAGCGCTTGTCGTAGAAGAGCTCCTGCCACTGGCGGACCATCCCGAGGAACGCGTTGTTGATGATCGCGATCTTCACCGGGATGTTCTCGGTGGTCATCGTCGCGAGCTCCTGGCACGTCATCTGGAAGCAGCCGTCGCCGTCGATCGCCCACACCTGCTCGTCAGGGCGGCCGACCTTCGCGCCCATCGCGGCGGGAACCGCGTAGCCCATCGTCCCGAGACCGCCGGAGTTGAGCCACGTGTTAGGCCGCTTGAAGCGGATGTACTGCGAGGCCCACATCTGATGTTGGCCCACGCCGGCGACGTAGACGGCGTCGCCCTTCGTGATCTTGCCGATCTGCTCGATCACGTACTCGGGCTTGAGCTTGCCGTCGGGCTCCTGCGTGTACATGTACGGGTACTTCTTCTTCCACCCGGCGACCGTCTTGTTCCACTCCGTGTACTCGGGCTTGCCGCGCTCCTCGATCATCTGCTCAAGGGCCTCGTTGAGATCGTGGATCACGCTGCGCGCGTCGCCGACGATCGGGACGTCGACGTGGCGGTTCTTGCCGATCTCGGCGGGGTCGACGTCGGCGTGGATGATCTTCGCCTCGGGCGCGAACGTGGCGAGCTTGCCGGTCACGCGGTCGTCGAACCGCACGCCGAGCGAGATCAGCAGGTCGGCCTTCTGCATCGCGGTCACGGCCGTGTAGTTGCCGTGCATGCCCGGCATTCCCAGGCACAGCTCGTGGTCGTCGGGGATCCCGCCGCGGCCCATCAGCGTGGTGACGGCGGGGATGCCGGTCAGCTCGACCAGGCGCTTCAGCTCGTCCGCGGCGCCGGCGCGGATGATGCCGCCGCCCGCGTAGATCACAGGCTTCTTCGCCGACAGGATCAGCTTCGCGGCCTCACGGATCTGCTTCGGGTTGCCCTTCACCGTCGGGCGGTAGCCGGGGAGGTCGACCTGTTCCGGATACCACCACGCCATGTCGGTCTGGAGGATGTCCTTCGGGATATCGACCAGCACCGGTCCTGGGCGCCCCGTGCGTGCGATGTGGAACGCCTCCGCGATCGTCTGCGGGATCTCCTGGACATCCAGGATGAGGAAGTTGTGTTTCGTGACGGGCATCGTGATCCCGGTCGCGTCGCACTCCTGGAACGCGTCGCCGCCGACCGCCCACGTCGGGACCTGCCCGGTGATCGCAACCATCGGGATCGAGTCCATGTAGGCACTCGCGAGCCCGGTGACGAGGTTCGTCGCGCCCGGACCCGACGTCGCCATGCACACGCCGACCTCGCCGGTCGCCTGCGCGTAGCCGTCGGCGGCGTGCGCGGCGCCCTGCTCGTGGCGGCAGAGGATGTGCCGGATCGGCGAGTCGAGGATCGGGTCGTAGGCCGGGAGGATCGCGCCGCCCGGGATCCCGAAGATGACCTCGACCCCCTCCTGCTCGAGCGAGCGGATCGTGGCTTGGGCTCCGGTGATCTTCACGGCGTCATCACTCCCCTAGTTGGGCGACATGCGTTCGGACGTGCGGGCGACCTCGCGGATCACGTCGTGCGCTTCGGCGACGCGAACGCCGACGGCCGCGAGGTCTTGCAGGTTTATGCGGTGCGTCTCGTCGCTCGTCGTTGCGAGCGCGTCGGCCACGGCGACAACGTCGTAGTCGAGCCCGACCGCGTCGTACATCGTCATCCGCGGGCAATTCGGGAGGTTGACGCCGACGACGACGATCTTGGTGACCCCGGCCCGGCGGAGCAGAAGGTCGAGCTCGGTGAACGCGAAAGCGCTGAAGCGCTGCTTCACGACGACGGGCTCGCCTGCCTCGGGCACGAGGCGGTCGACGACCTGCGCTCCCCACGAGCGTTCGAGGACGAAACCGCGGCCGGCTTGGAACGCCGGCGCACGGAAGCGCTCAACGTCCCACGTGTCGGCCCGGTAGGAGCGGACGACGTGGATCACCGGCTCGCGCGCCTCGCGAAAGGCGTCGAGGATCGCCGACATGACCGGCACCTTGTGCGCCGCGTCCGGGATGAAAGCCTTGCCGTCGCCGTGGGCGAGGTCGTTCTGCATGTCGATGATCAGCAGTGCCGTACGGCCCATCTCAGTCTCCCTGGAACGAAAAAACCTCTCGGCTTCCGAGAGGTTCACGCGCACGCCCGAGGCGAGCGCGTGGTCAGATAACGACTACGAGAACGCTCGCGCTACGCATCTCCTCGGGCTTCATGGTAGGCGCTATCGTGCCAGCCCGCCCGGAAGGTGTCAACCTGCATCCCCGCAGGTCACGCGCTGTTGCGGGCCGTCGGAAGCTCCGTAAGCGCGGCTTGTGCCGCGGCGAGAGCGTCCTTGGTGTCGACGCCGAGCTGGCTCGCGCGCACGGCGAAGGCGTGCGCCGCTTGTCGGAGCTGCTCCAGTCCTTCCTTCGACCGGGGGCGGGCCGTGCTCCCCTCGACGAAGGTGCCGTGCCGGCCGCGCGTCACGATGAGTCCTTGGTCCTCGAGCTCGCGGTAGGCCCGCGCGACGGTGCCGCCCGCGAGGGCCAGATCGTCGGCGAGCTGCCGGATGGGCGGGAGGCGCGCGCCGTCGTCGAGCACGCCGCTGGCGATCATGCTCGCGACTTGGGAGCGGATCTGCTCGTACGGCGGGACCGGCGAATCGGGATCGATGCGGAGGATCACGCGACCGCCTCCTGCCGGCGCTGTGTCCGACGGACCACCCACGGCTGGTCGATCCCGAGACGGAGCCACGCGAATATGGCGATGATGATGCTGGCGAATCCCACGATGCCGAGAAGGGCGTGGAAGGTCCCTCCACTGGTGAAGTTCGACCACTGCCCGGCCAGATGGCCGAGGATGCCAAACTGCATCGCCAGTCCGGCTCCGACGATCGCATGCATCCCGGTAGTGCGGATGGCGTCATCCGCTGCCACGAGCGACTCGGACGCCGCCGGCTGTGGCCGGCGCACGATCCGGCGCATCGTCATTTCGACGATGACGACGAGGAGGATCGCTATCCCGGCCCAGACAAGCGCTTCCCCGAAGTCCGGTCGCGCATTCCTGAAGGGCTCTCGCGAGAACTCGCGCGGCGGGAAAACCTCCCCCGGGAACGTGTGACCCTTCGGGATGAACTGCCAGCCGGCGACGAGTGTGACCGTCGCGATGGGCGCGACACGCATCAAGGTCGTCGCGACGCGCGAGACGTAGTCGTTCAGACGTCGGGGCGCCAGGGCCGCAGCCCGCGGCACATCCGGGAGTGGGCGGAACTCCAAGAACTCTGCGATCGCGGCGCCCAGGAGGTAGCCGCCGAACAACGCGCCCACCCAGCCGATACCCATCTCGTCCCTCGCGATGAAAGAGACCACGATGACGTAGGTGGCGTACCCGAGGAACCCGCCGGCCGCGCGGAAGCGCCTGCCGCGACCGAGATACCGATACAGGACCGGCCAGTTCTCATCGGTGATGTCGACACCGTGCGCCTTCGTCCAGCGCCTCAGATAGTCGTCCCGAAGGAAGAACCCGTCGTAGATGACGAACATCGCGATGATCCCGAGCGGCACGGCGAAGAACGCGGCTCCGATAGCGTGGCCGTCCCAGATGTAGGCGGACCCAAGCAAGAGAAAGATCGTGATGAGCGGCGGAGCAGAGAAGAAGAGGATCCTCTTGATAGTTTGATTCATGGTTCCCACCCCCCGACTCCCTGTTCCCGTTGTATCAACGCCTCAATACAATAATACAAACCGAGAAGCTGTCAAGAAGGATTTTCGGGCGCTATGCCGTGCGAGCCAGGCGGCGCCGCACCAGGGCAGCTGTGACCAGAAGCAGGATGCCGAGCGTGGTCTCGTCCCCGATGCCCGTCGCAGGGAGATGTCCGCCCTTCTCGGCAACCGGCTTCGTGGTCTTGGTGCCTTGGACGATGACGGGTTCGAAGCGGTCGACCGTGAACGACGAGGGGTAAACCGCGTTGCCGTAGTAGAAGGTCGCGTCCCCGGACGTGAAGATCGTGAACGAGAGCTTCGCTTGGAGGTGGTGTCCTTTCAGGACCTCCCATGGTTTCGGGATGTCGAAGACGTACGTTCCCTTCGTCGCGTCGACGCCTGCGACGTAGTTCGTACCGCCCTTCGCGATCTCCTTGGCCGTACCCTTGGCGTCGACGTCGAGCAGCGAGATGTTGATCGTCCCGGCCTGGCCGGCCGCGCTCGCGGCTTCGTAAGCCGGCTCCTTCATGAACGCGGTTAGACGCAATTTCCCACCGATGATCTGCGTTTTGGCGAAGGACGCACCATCGAAGACCAGCGGTACCCCGGCGAAGGTCGTCGTGTAGAGGTTGGCACTTGCGACGTGCCCCTTATCGCCTTGCGCGTTGGAAAGACTCCCGACGTCGCCCGGCGCATCGATCTGGTTGCCATCGGCGTCACTCGCGCCGCTTCCACCCTCGCCTCCCACGAAGAAGTAAGAGGAGGTTCCCACTCTCTTCAGCAGCCCGTCGAAGATCCCACCGGGAACGCGCTTCTTGAGGACAAGAGACGGCGGTGTCGGCTTCACGTTCGCGTAGAGACCGGGGCCGAAACGCTGCTCGGCGACGTAGGACCAGCCACCGAGGTCGGCAGCCGACGTCCCCGGATACGTGATCAGCACGCGGCCGTCCCTCGTGAGACCCATCTGCAGGACCTCGGCGAGGCTCCGGTTGCCGCCGGTGACTTGGCAGTTGAGCCCATCCAAGCAGATCGCTTCCTTATGGACGACGTGATCGCTCGCGATGACTTGCGTCCAGGTCGGGTTCTTGGTGAGAGCGTCGGTCGTCATCGCGAAGAACGTGTGCCATTCCGCCGACGTGTCGTCGTTGTTCGCGGCCTTTGTGCCCAACCATGCGAGCGCAACGCGTCCCCTGCTCCCGGCGATGACGAACGGGAACACCGTCGACGTGTTGCCCGCGCCCGACGAGATCTTCTTAGGCGCCGACCATGTCTCAGCGTGATCGCGCGAGATCGAGAGGAAGATGCCGTGGCGGTCGCTCCACGTCGCGTAAAGGTTCCCGGCGAGGTCAGAGGCGACCGCCGGGAAGAGCGCCATGATGTCCTTGTCGCCCTCGTACACCGTCTTGACGACGGGGTTCTCGCCGTTC
>JBASRP010000290.1:0-2446 GCA_049273905.1 Actinomycetota bacterium | reverse complement strand
TCGTGAAGCCGGGCGGCCAAGGCATCGACGCCCAGCTTGCGCAAGCCCCCGCTGCGGAGGGCGCGCAAGGAGCCGGCGGGAGTGTTGCTCTCATCGTGTACGACGCCGGTACCTTCAACGCCGGCTCCGCGCAAGCGAAGCTGCTCGTCCTCTCTGGGAAGGCGAGCCCGGGCCAAACGCGGAGCGCCGTGCAACCGCTGTCGGCCCCTGCGGCGAAGGGAGCGACGGCGCCCACGACCACGGCGGCCTACGACGCGAGCAACCAATACGCCGCCGTCTCGGGCGATTCCACGAAAGCCATCGATCGCTGCGTGGCGGTTGTCAAGAAGTCGACGCAGGACTACCTCCGCCCCGTGGAGTACGACGTCGGCACGTTCGAGTCGAAGCCCGCCTTCTTGCTCTTCTTCCAAAAGGAGAGCGTCTACGAGCTGTGGGTCGTCGACCGGACCCCGCAGTGCAACGTGCTGTACTTCGCGCAAGCCGCCTGAGCACGGCCGCTCGGGAAGGTTCGCCGGGTCCTCTGCGTTAGAATCCGAGCCTCTCCCCGCTAGGAAGGACCCGGTTTTGGCTGAGAAAGTCATCATCGTCGGCTCGGGCCCGGCCGGTCTGACGGCCGCGCTCTACACCGCGCGGGCAAACCTCGATCCGCTCGTGATCGAAGGCGCCGCCCCGATGGGCCAACTCATGTTGACCACCGACGTCGAGAACTACCCCGGGTTCCCGGACGGCATCCTCGGCCCCGAGCTGATGGAGAAGTTCCGCGCCCAGGCCGAGCGTTTCGGCGCGAAGTTCATCACCGCCGACGCGACGCGCGTCGACCTGTCGCAGCGGCCGTTCACCGTCGAGGTGGGCGAGGCTACCTATGAGGCGCAGGCGCTGATCGTTTCGACCGGCGCGACGGCGCGCATGCTCGAGGTCCCCGGCGAGCGCGAGTACCTCGGCCGCGGTGTCTCGACGTGCGCGACGTGCGACGGCTTCTTCTTCCGGGGCGTTCCCCTCGCCGTCGTGGGCGGCGGAGACAGCGCGCTCGAGGAAGCGATCTTCTTGACGCGCTTCGCGTCGAGCGTGACGATCCTGCACCGGCGCGACGCGCTGCGCGGCTCGAAGATCATGCAAGACCGCGCGCACGCCAACGAGAAGATCGACTTCAAGTGGAACACCGTCGTCGACGAGGTCAAGGGTTCGGACGGCAAGGTCACGACCCTCGGACTGCGCGACACCCAGACCGGCGAGACGTCCGACGTCGAGGTCGGCGGCCTCTTCGTCGCGATCGGCCACGACCCGACGACCGAGCTCTTCAAGGGCCAGCTCGACCTCAACGAGGCCGGCTACATCAAGGTCCAGCACCCGCGCACCGCGACGAGCGTCGAGGGCGTCTTCGCCTGCGGCGACGTCGTCGACCACATCTACCGCCAGGCCGTTACGGCTGCGGGAACGGGTTGCGCGGCCGCGATCGACGCGGAACGCTTCCTGGAATCCCTGGGGCACTAACCCCGGGGCTATCGCGCGGTCCCGGCCTTCTCGCCGTCGCTCGCTGCCATCGACGCCTCAACCGGGTACCTCTTCGCGAGCCAGTCGTTGACCGCGAGCGCGGCGATCACGTTGAGGACCGTGGCGCCGAACGTGATGAGCGCGCCGACACCGCCGTTCAGAGTGACTTCTTCGCCTTCCTTCGAACCGACGGCGATCGCGAGGACGAGCACCTGGAACGCGAACTGGATCACGATCCCTGTCGTGACGGCGGCGATCCAACGGAGGTATCGCGGCATGGTGTTACCGAGTCTACGCGGGATACCATGCCCGGGTCGCCGGGTGGGTCGGGGGACCGAGCCCCTCGAGGAGAGCAGGGTTCATGAAGATAGATCGCATCGACGCGTGGATCTGTCACTTCCCTCTGCCGGCGCCGTTCTCGCCGTCGTGGGTGCCCGGCCTCGCGAGCCAGAACAACTCCGCGGTCGTCTACCGCGTGCGCACCGACGAAGGACTCGACGGTTACGCGGGATGGATCGCGTTCGCCGACGAAGCGCGCGGGCCGGTCAACCTGATGCGCGCTTTCCTAACGGGCCGCGATCCGACGAAGCCACAAGAGATCCGGCCTCTTCTCGAAACCGCGGTGCGCGTGCTCGGCCAGCGCGTGTGGTTCGTCGAGTCGGCGATCTACGACCTCGCGGCGAAGGCCGCAGGACTTCCGCTGTACCGCTACCTCGGCGGCGCCCGCGACCGCGTTCCCGCGTACGCGTCGTTCGGCGAGCTCCGCAAGCCGCGCCAGCGCGCCGACGACGTGATCGCCGCGATCGAGCGCGGCTTCAAAGCGATCAAGCTCCGCCCGCGCCACCCGACCATGCGCGAGGACGTCGAAGAGGTGCGCACCGTGCGCGAGGCGGCCGGCGAGGACCTCGTCATCGCGGCCGACGCGAACCAAGGCTGGCGCGTCGACACGTTTGCC
>JBASRP010000282.1:0-11090 GCA_049273905.1 Actinomycetota bacterium | reverse complement strand
GTTCGTGATCGACCGCGGGGACGGGGTCCTGCCAGAGCTGCGGTTCCGCGACCCACGGGCCGAGGTAGCACGAGACCGGGCCCATGTCCCGGTGCAACAGCTTGTACCAGGCCTTGGCGAAGGCTTCTGCCAACTGCTCGGGATCGTCGCGGAAGCGCTTCGTGATCTTCCCGTAGACCGGGTCCAGCTTCAGCGCCAGGTCCGTCGTCAGCATCATGGGCGCGTGCGTTTTCGACGGATCGTGCGCGTCGGGCACGGTGCCTTGCGCCTCAGGGTTCTTCGGAGTCCACTGCTTGGCGCCGGCGGGGCTGGTCGTCAGCTCCCAGTCGTACTTGAACAGCGTCTCGAGGAAGCTGTTGTCCCACTTGGTCGGCGTGGGCGTCCATGCACCCTCGAGCCCGCTGGTGATCGTGTCGCCGCCCTTGCCGCCGCCGAAGGTGTTCGTCCACCCGAAGCCTTGCTCCTCGAGGGAGGCGCCCTCCGGCTCGGGGCCGACGTGATCGACGGCACTCGCGGCGCCGTGAGCCTTCCCGAAGGTGTGGCCTCCGACGATGAGCGCGACGGTCTCCTCGTCGTTCATCGCCATGCGGCCGAACGTCTGCCGGATGTACTTCGCTGCGAGGAGCGGGTCCGGGTTTCCGCCGGGCCCCTCCGGGTTCACGTAGATCAGGCCCATGTGATCCGCGCCCATCGGACCCTGGATCTCGCCCTCGCCGGCGTGGCGCTCGTCGCCGAGCCAGGCGTCTTCGGACCCCCAGTAGATCTCTTCGGGCTCCCAGATGTCGGGGCGCCCGAAGCCGAAGCCGAACGTCTTGAATCCCATGTCGTCCATGGCGACGTTGCCGGCGAAGACCAAGAGATCGGCCCATGAGATCTTCCGGCCGTACTTCTTCTTGATCGGCCACAGCAACCGGCGCGCCTTGTCGAGGTTCCCGTTGTCGGGCCAGCTGTTCAGCGGGGCGAAGCGCTGCGCGCCCTCTCCGCCGCCGCCGCGGCCGTCGGCGATGCGATACGTGCCGGCGGCGTGCCACGTCATCCGGATGAAGAGCGGCCCGTAGTGGCCGTAGTCGGCCGGCCACCAGTCTTGCGACGTCGTCATCACGTCGATGAGGTCACGCTTCGGCGCCTCGACGTCCAGGGTCTTGAACTCTTCCGCGTAGTCGAAGCTCTCGCCCATCGGATCGGATTGGGGCGAGCCTTGGCGGAGGACCGTGAGGTCGAGCTGATTCGGCCACCAATCTTTGTTCGTCCTGGGCCGGGTCCGCTCGGGCGTCGGGGACGGGATCGCCGGGTTCTCGCTTTCACTGACGCTCTGAGTGGAATCCTTGTTGTCAGGCACGTCCGTTCTCTCCTTTCACCCGCTCGAATTCCTGCCGACGAACCGGTAATTTACGGAAGAAGCCGGGGCTATTCCGCTGCGCCGATCTCCCAGGTATCGCCCGAGCGGAGCAATCCGGCGATGTCGCCGGAACCGAGTTTCTCGGTCGCCGACGCGATCTGCGACTCCAGCGCGTCGCCGTAAACCGGACGCTGCACTTCGCGGAAGATGCCGATCGGCGTCGGCTCGTGGGGGCTGCTCGCCATGTGAGCGAGCATGAACGCGAGGCTCGGCTCCTCCCGGAACTCGTCGTGCACGAGGAGGTTCTCCTCTCCGACGTCCGCAACGTCGAGGACCTCGAGCGTCCCGTTCGAGGCGAGGACGATGCCCTTCGAACCCTCGGGACCGAAACGGATCGGCTTGCCGTGCTCGAGGCGCACCTGGTTCAGCTCTTTGCCTTCTTTCGACGTCAGATCCTCGAACGCGCCGTCGTTGAAGATGTTGCAGTTCTGGTAAACCTCGATGAACGCGGTCCCCCGGTGCGCCGCCGCGCGCCGGAACACGTCCTGCAGGTGCTTCCGGTCCACGTCGATGGAGCGCGCGACGAACGTCGCCTCCGCGCCGAGCGCCAGCGCCACCGGGTTGAACGGGTGATCGAGCGACCCGAACGGCGTCGACTTCGTGACCTTCCCGAGCTCCGACGTCGGCGAGTACTGCCCCTTCGTCAGGCCGTAGATCTGGTTGTTGAAGAGCACGATCTTGAGGTTCACGTTACGGCGCAGCGCGTGGATCAAGTGGTTGCCGCCGATCGACAGGCCGTCGCCGTCGCCGGTGATGACCCACACGCTGAGCTTCGGGTTCGCCGTCGCAACGCCGGTGGCGATCGTCGGCGCGCGGCCGTGGATCGAGTGGATGCCGTAGGTGTTCATGTAGTACGGGAACCGGCTGGAGCAGCCGATCCCGGAGATGAACACCGTGTTGTGCGGCTCGATGCCGAGCTCCGGAAGGAACGACTGCATCGCCGCGAGGATCGCGTAGTCGCCGCAGCCCGGGCACCACCGGACCTCTTGGTCCGAGGTGAAGTCCTTCTTGGTCAGGGTCGTGACGGCGCCCTCGCCGCCCTCGCCCTTCTTCTCTCCGCCGTTGTCAGCCATCGTTGGTCACAGCCTCTTCAGGATCTCGGTTTCGATCTCCCCCGCCCGGAAGGGCAGGCCTTGGATCTTCGTGTAGCTCTTCGCGTCGACGAGATACTCCGCGCGCAGCAGCCGGACGAGCTGTCCGTTGTTCAGCTCAGGCACCAGCACGCGCTTGAAGCGCTTCAGGACGTCGCCGGTGTTCTTCGGCAGCGGGTTCATGTGGAACAGGTGGGCATGCGCGACCTTCTTGCCCGCGTTGCGCACGCGCCGCACCCCGGCACGGATCTGACCGTAGGAGGAACCCCACCCGACGACGAGAAGCTCCTCGCCGCCCTCTTCGTCGACTGCGAGGTCGGGGATATCGTCGGCGACCTTCGCGACCTTCGCCGCGCGGAGCCGCGTCATGTACTCGTGGTTGGCCGGGTCGTAAGACACGTTGCCGGTGCCGTCCTGCTTCTCGAGCCCGCCGATCCGATGCTGCAGGTCCGGCGTCCCCGGAACGGCCCACGGTCGCGAGAGGTTCTCGTCGCGGAGGTACGGCCAGAACTCGCCGTCCTTGTTGGGCTTCGTCGCGAATTCCACCGGGATCTCCGGCAGCTTCGTCGGATCGGGCAAGCGCCACGGCTCGGCCGAGTTCGAGAGGAACGTATCCGACAAGATGATCACCGGCGTGCGGTACTTCACCGCGATCCGCACAGCCTCGATCGCCGTGTCGAAGTTCTGCGACGGCGTGTAGGACGCGACGATCGGCAGCGGCGTTTCGCCATGCCGGCCGTACATCGCCAGCAGCAGATCGCCCTGCTCGGTCTTCGTCGGCATACCCGTGGACGGCCCGGCGCGTTGCACATCGACGATCACCATCGGCAGCTCCAGCTGGAACGCGAGGGCCATCGTCTCCGCCTTCAGGTCCATGCCGGGGCCCGAGGTACCGGTGACGCCGAGCATCCCCGCGAACGACGCGCCGAGCGCGATCCCGGCCGCCGCGATCTCGTCCTCCGCCTGCAGCGTCCGCACACCGAAGTTCTTACGCTTGGCGAGCTCGTGCAGGAGCTCGGAAGCCGGCGTGATCGGGTACGACGCGTAGAACAGCGTCAGTCCCGACTGCTGCGATCCGGCGATCAGACCCCACGCGAGCGCCGTCGCGCCGGTGATGTTCCGGTAGGTTCCCGGCGTGAGGGCCGCCTTCTTGACGTGGTAGTTGTGCGCGAACAGCTCGGCCGTCTCGCCGAAGTTGTAGCCGGCCTTGAACGCCGCGATGTTCGCCTCGGCGATGTGCGGGAGCTTCGCGAACCGCCGCTGCATCCACTCGAGCGTCGGTTCGGTCGGCCGCGTGTACATCCACGACACGAGCCCCAGCGCGAACATGTTCTTCGCGCGCTCGGCGTCCTTCTTGGTGATGCCGTCGATCGCTTTCGTCGCCTCGAGGGTCATCGTGGTCATCTTGACCTTGTAGAGCTGGTAGCTCTCGAGGGAACCATCGTCGAGCGGGTTGGACGTGTAACCGGCCTTCTCCAGATTTCGCTCGGTGAACGCGTCTTCGTTGACGATCAGCATCCCGCCCTGCGGCAGGTCGTGGACGTTGGTCGTCAACGCGGCCGGGTTCATCGCGATCAGCACGTTGGGCTGATCGCCCGGCGTCAGGATGTCCTCGTCCGAGAAGTGGATCTGGAAGCCCGAGACGCCGAACAGGGAGCCGGCCGGCGCGCGGATCTCGGCCGGGAAGTCGGGCAGAGTAGACAGGTCGTTGCCGAGGATCGCCGAGACGTTGGTGAAGCGGTCCCCCGTTAGCTGCATCCCGTCGCCGGAGTCCCCGGCGAACCGGATAACCACTCGATGGAGTTCTTCTACCGCCTTCGCCATGTCCTCACTTCACAGCATTTCCGGGCTTCCGACATGAATCGAGGTCGCGGACGGGGGCTTCCCGCCAGCGACCGCAACACCAGTCTACCTCGGCGGATGCGAGCGAGCAGGTCTGCGTCGCGATCACGCGTCCTTGGGACCGGCTGCGGGGCCGCGCCAGGGCATCGCGTCGCTGTGTCGCCAGCAGAACAGTGACTGACTCTTCGATTCCACCCGCCCACCCCGGCCGGAGTTGTAAGCGGAGAGAGCCGTTCCGCACACCGCGCAGGTTCGACGTTCGTCGATCCTCTTGGGGGCGTCCCTCGCATCGTCGGCGGCGGCGCGGGATCCGCGCGCTACGCCTCTCCTCGTCGACGACATCAAGTGAAAGCCAAGGATAGCGACCGTGGGTCGTGAAAATCCACCTATACTGCCTCAGTGCGCGAGGTTTACCTCGACCACGCATCCACGACCCCGCCCCATCCCTCCGCGATCGAGGCGATGAATCGCCTCGCCCGAGACGCGTTCGCCGACCCATCGCGGCTCTACGGCCGCGCGCGCGTCGCGCGTATCGAGCTCGACGGCGCCCGCGCGACGGTCGCCGAGACGATCGGCGGGCGGCCCGAGGAGATCGTCTTCACCTCCGGCGGAACGGAGTCGTGCAACCTGGCGATCCTCGGCGGTACGCGCGCCGCGGCCGCCGCGCGCAAACCCAAGACCGTCGTCGTTTCCGCCGTCGAGCACACCGCCGTCCTCGAGGCGGCGCGGATGCTCGAGCCCGAGGGGTTCTCGGTCGTGACCGTCGGCGTCGACGCGGGGGGCCGGGTGGATCTCGGGGAGCTGCGCGAGTCTCTTCGCGATGGCGCCGCCCTGGTCTCGCTGCAACACGCCAACCAGGAGGTCGGCACGATCCAGCCGGTCGCCGAGGCGGTCGCGATCGCCAAGCAGGCCGGCGTTCTGGTGCACAGCGACGCCTGCATGACCGTCGGGCACTTGCCCGTCGACGTCCGCGCGCTCGGCGTGGATCTGCTGTCGGCCAGCGCGCACAAGTCGTACGGGCCGAAGGGCGCCGGGTTCCTCTGGGTGCGGCGCGGCGTTCGCGTCCGCCCGGCGATCCCGGGCGACGATCGCGAGCGGAACCGCCGCGCGGGGATGGAGAACCTGCCGGCGATCGCGGGGATGGCCGCGGCCTTCGAAGCGCGTCGTGAAGAGATCGCCTCCGAGGCGGAACGGCTGGAGGCGCTCGGCGCGCGCTTGCGCGACGAGCTGCCACGCCGGAACACGGATCTGGTCCTGCACGGGCACGAGACGGACCACCTCCCCGGGCTGGTGTCGTTCAGCGTGCTCTACGTCGAGGGCGAGACGATGCTGCTGCTGCTCGACCAGAAAGGGATCGCCGTGCATTCCGGATCGTCGTGCACGTCGTCCACGCAAGAGCCGTCGCATGTCCTCGCCGCGATGGGTGCGATGACGCACGGGTCGCTGCGTGTCTCGCTCGGCCGCGAGACGACCTCCGAGGACATCGAATACTTCCTCGACGCGCTGCCGCCGATCGTCGAGCAGGTCCGCGCGATGACGCGGCAGGAGGCAGGCTCGGCGTGAGCGACCCGATCGTGATCGACACGCTCGGACTGGCCTGCCCGATCCCCGTGATACGCCTCGCCGAGGCGATCGACGACGCCGAGCCGGGGACGTTCTTCGAGGTCCTCTCCGACGACGAGGGCGCGAAGGTCGACATCCCCGTCTGGTGCCGGATGAAGCACCACGAGTTCCTCGGCCGCGAGGAGGGAGACCGCGGCTGGGTCTTCCGCGTGCGCAAGGCCTCCTAGCAGGCAGGACTGGAGGTCTCGTGTGGCGAAGCGCGCGTACACGATGCGCCTGAGGTCCTCGCTCGCCCTTGCCGCCTTGCTCGCCGCGCTTCTGCCCGCCGGCGCGAGGTCCGCGGAAGCGCCGGACTGCAGCGGCACGCGCCTCGGCAACCGGACCGACACGGCGACCGGCGTCGCCGACCCGGACGGCGACATGCGTGTCTTCGCGATCCAGTATCGGCAAGACCTCGCGTACGTCGAGAGCTACGAGTCGTTCCGTCTCAAGATGGAGTGCTTGCTGCTCGACTACGTCGTCGCCAACCGTTCGCCGACGCTGCCGAACGTCGTCGTCCTGAACGAGGACATCGGTCTGGCGACACTCGGCGTCGGGACGCGCGGGCTGGGCGCGCGCACGATCGCCACGCTGCCGGTGAAGAATCCACAGAACCTGGCCGGTGCGATCGCCGCGCTCGGCTCCGTCGGCGCCGGATACGCGGCGCAGGTCGCCTACTACGCGCTGAAGGAACCGCAGACCGGCGCGCAGCGGCTGATCCTCGCCGGGGCGACCGACACCTTCGTGCGCGCGTTCATGCAGACGTTCAGCGACCTCGCACGCAAGTACGACGTCTACATCGTCGCGTCCAACAACCAGCCGGAGTTCCGTGAGGTGCGCGTCGCGGACGAACCCGCGGCGGCGGCGCTGATCGATCCCGATCTGCTCCCCCGCTACCTCGACGGTGAGCTCTCCACCGTGTACGAGGTGGTCGACGACGCGGGGCCCGGCCTCCCGGACGCCGACGCCGGGGCAGGCGCCGCGGGGATGAACGTCTACAACAAGGCGTTCATGTGGTCGCCCTACGACGGGGTCGAGCCGTACGCCGCCGAACGGTTCTCGCGGTTCGCTCTCGACGAACACATGACCACCGCCGACCCGCGATCGAACCTCGTCGCCACCGTGAAGAAGACTCCGGTGACGACGATCGAGCGGGATCTGCTCGACATCACCGACGACGGCGACATGAGCGTCGAGAACACCGGGCCGTTCCCGCTCGCGAGCGCGGCGCCGCTGGCCGAACCGCCGCTCCCGGCCGCCGCCCGGATCGGGTTCGGCATCTCGCTACCGTCCTTCAAGTGGGGCAACGCGTTCGGGCAACCTTTCTCCGGCGACGGCTGCGCGAGCCCCGACACGTGGATGCGATGTCTCGACCAGCGGGGCATGACCGTGTTCCTTCAGCCGGAGGCGAACCCCGGCTGCTGCTGGGTCGACTACATCGACGCCGGCTGGGCGCCGCCCGCGTGGCAGGCGCTGTCGTGGATGGACTCGGCCTGGCGCGCCGTCGCCGACCCGAGCGTGCAGAACATCCGGTACGCGATCACACCGCACATGGTCGGCAACCTCGTCGACCTCGCCTTCGACGGCCAGTCGGTGATCTTCGAGCGCTGCGTCCCCGCGGGGGCCGGCGACACGTGCGACGGCAACGCCGCCCAGGCGTTCGTCGGGGCGCGAACCGTCGTCGCGTGCCCGCAAGAGCTCGACCGCTGCGACGATTCGCGGCTCGCGCCCTACGCCGGGCTCAAGCGCGAGACGATCGTGATGGCGCCATGGGTGCTTGCCGACGACCCGGCCCTCTCCCCGATCGACAACCGCGAACGTCTCGCGGCACGCGGACACGAGATGCTGGCCGGATCACGGAGCCCGTTCGAAAACGGCTATCTCGAGACGGCCATCTGGGCCGATCTCCCGCTGTAACTGCTACAGAGCCCGCGAACCGCTGCGCGCACCGAGCACCGTGACGCCCATCAGCGGTGCGCGCGATCGCAGGAGCGCCGTGATCGCATCGGCCGGCTGCGGCGTGGCGAAGAAGTGACCCTGTCCGTAGTCGCAGCCGAGCGAACGCAGCCGCATGACCTGCTCCGCGGACTCGATCCCTTCCGCCACGGTCGTCATCCGGAGCGTGCGGCCGATCTGCACGATGGCGCGCGCCAGGGCGGAGTCTTCCGGCCCGGCGGGGAGCCCGTGCACGAACGATCGGTCGATTTTGAGCACGTCCATCGGGAACCGCTGGAGGTAGCTGAGCGACGAATAGCCGGTGCCGAAGTCGTCCATCGCGAGCCGAACGCCGAGCGCCTTCAGATCGTAGAGACGTCGCTGTGACTCCTCGGCGTTCTGCATCAGCATGCTCTCCGTGATCTCGAGGACGATGAGCTTCGGATCGACCTTCGCGTCTTGGATCACGGAGGCGACGTGGCCGACGAAGTCGTCGCGCTGGAGCTCCGTCGCCGAGACGTTGACGCTGACACTGATCGGATCGTCGGGACGCTCGGCGAGCCAGCGCTTCGCTTGACGGCAGCCCTCGGCCAGCACCCACCGCCCCAGCGGAACGATCAGTCCCGAGTCCTCGGCGATGTGGATGAACTCGGCCGGTGGGACGATGCCTCGCCCCGGGTGGTGCCAGCGAACGAGCGCCTCCGCACCGATGATGCGTCCGTCGGCAAGGGCGACGATCGGCTGGAACTCGAGGAACAGCTCCTCCAGCTCGAGCGCGCGCTTCAGGTCGCCCTCGACCTCGAGCCGCGCGACCGCCGACGCGTGCATGCGCGGCTCGAAGACTTCGTACCGCGACTTCCCGTGAGCCTTCGCCGCGTACATCGCGACGTCGGCGTTGCGGAGGATCTCCTCGGCGCTCTCGTCCGGCCCTCCCGACACAGCGATGCCGATGCTCGCACGGATCGCGACTTCCTTCTGCTGCACCGAGAACGGCGGCACGAGCGACGAGAGGATGCGTTCGGCGACGGCGCGCACGTCGTGCGCCGTCTCCGGCTCGAGGAGCACGCCGAACTCGTCCCCGCCGAGGCGCGCCGCCGTGTCGCCCGGACGGAGGCAGCCGCGCAACCGGGCGGCCACCTCGAAGAGCACGAGGTCGCCGGCGGCGTGCCCCAGCGAGTCGTTGATCGTCTTGAAGTTGTCGAGATCGAGGAACATGACGGCGACGGGCCCCTTGTCACGCGCGGACCGTGCAAGCGCGTGCTCGACGCGGTTCCGGAACAGCGCCCGGTTCGCGAGGCTCGTCAGCGGGTCGTGGAACGCTTGATGCGCGAGCTCCTCCTCGAGCGCCTTGCGCTCGGTAACGTCGCGGCCGTTGATGACGATGCCTTTGACGCTCGCGTTGGAAAGGAGGTTGTTCCACACGAGCTCGAAGTGGCGCGGCGCGCCCGAGCCGTGGAGCAACAGCAGGTCGCTCGTCGCGACCTTGCCCGGGTACTGGAGGATGTCGCTGAAGAGCGCCTGCGCGCGCGAACGGTCCTCGCGATCGATCAGCGACAGCACGTGGGTTCCGAGCAGCTCGCTCTCGGTCCGCCCGATGATCGCTTGCGCCGACTGGCTGACGTACGTCACGAGGCCCATGTCGTCGACGATCGTGACGAGCTCGGCCGCGTTCTGCGCCATCGCGTGGAAGCGGTCCTCGCTCCGGATCCTCTCCGTCGCCGCGCGGCCGCCTTGGTACACAGCGACGAGCGGGATCGCCAGCAGCGGCATCACCAATGGGCTCCACTGGATCAGGACGTAGACGACGGGCGTGAGCGCGACGACGGCGGCCGTCGTCGCGGCCTGGAAGCCAAGACCCTCGAGGTTGGCCGCGACGATCGAGCGGCGCTGCGCGAGCGCGATCGCCGTCGCGACGAGCGTGTTGTTCAGGATGAAGAACACGACGCCTGCGAGGAACACCGCGGGCAGGACGGCCGCTGTGAACGGCTCGATCGAGCGACCCTCCAGGCGGAGCACGCCGGACAGCACGGCTCCCGCCCCGGCGAGCGACAGCGTGTACTGGCCGGCGTTGAACGCCGACTTCCAGAGCTTCCGGCGCGCGAGGACGCCCGCGATGAGCGTGACCGAAGCCAGGCCGACGCAGGCGGCCATCGTTCCCCAACCGATCAGGATCGCCGAGCTGAACGTGGTCGAGAGGCTGACGTCCTCCGTTTCGGTGCCGCGCGGCACCTTCAGGGGCTTGGTCTCGGCGATGAGCGCGGCGGCGGCCAGCATGACGAGTGTGGCCGGTTCGTGGCGGAGCCATCCGAAGCCGTCGACAGCGGCCAGACGAACGAGGACGGCGATGCCGGCAGCCACCACGACCGTGCAGTAGACGGCGATCGGGGGTACGCGTCGCGAGGCGGCACGAAGGCCGCCGGGCGCCTGCTCGGCGGTGGGAGCGATGTCAGACATGGCCTCTGCTCAGGGGTATCGACAGCGGAGGCCCGGCTTTCAAGGGGGTTGCGCCGATTTAGGTGTTTCTTCGGATAGCCGGCGGCGCCGAACGTCTCAAAACAGCGAGGCGGCCTCTCGGCCGCCCCGCTGAGATCTTGGTCTTTAGTGGAAGGAGTCGCCGCAGGCGCAGGTGGACTGCGCGTTCGGGTTGTTGATCGTGAACCCGGACTGCTGCAGCGTATCGACGTAGTCGATCTCCGCGCCCGACAGGTACGGGGCGCTCATCTTGTCCACGACGAGCCGGACCCCGCCGAAATCCGCGGTCTGGTCCGTGTCCTTGATCTGGTCGTCGAAGTAGAGGGCGTAGCGGAGCCCCGAGCATCCGCCGGGCTGAACGGCGACCCGCAGCGCGAGGCCGTTCTGCTCGGGCGCTTCCCGGGTGAGCAGCTCCTTGACCTTCACAGCGGCCGTGTCGCTCAGCCTGATCGCGGTCTGTGTCGTCTCCGTCGCCATCCCAACTCCCTATGAGGTCGGTGCGGACCGATCTCCGACGTCCGCGGTAGAGATTATACCGCCCTATCGACCCCAGAAGGGAGGGCCTTCAGCGGCTGGCACCGGCCTCCGCGAAAGAGCGGACCAGGGCCGCGGCGACCGCTTCGAGACCCTCGACCGGCTGGGCGAGGGCGGTCGACCGGTCCCCGAAGTGCTCGACCAGCGAGCGGACCGCCACGAACCCGCCGTCCGCTGCATCGAGATCGGCCTCGCCGGCGATCGCGGCGCACGGG
>JBASRP010000281.1:0-9199 GCA_049273905.1 Actinomycetota bacterium | reverse complement strand
GCGCCGGGACGCGCGCGACCTGGCGCGTGCGCTCGATCCTGCGCTTGCGCCTCTCTTCCCGGATGCGTTCCCGGTCCTCCGGGGTCAGGCTCTGACGGCTCGCCCTCCGGCCGGGCCGGTCCGGGGTCCGGATCTTCTCCGTCCACCGCACCGATCACCCCTGTCGCTGTTCGAGGCTCGGTCGAATGTGATGCGTTCACGGCCGGGCGATTGTACCCCGCTCACCCGTGCGAACTCTGGACGAACCGGACGCCTACTTCTGAGAGTTGCGGCGGCACCACGCGTAGAGCGCGTCGTAGACGAACATCCCGCGATCCAGGAGCCTGTGATCGTCGTCCTCCACGTCGAGACCGGCCGAGCCGAGGGCCGAGATCGCGGCCCCGAACGGGTGCGTCGCTTCCTCGCCGGCGATGTCCGCCGCGTGCACGATCTGAGCGAGCTCGCGCAGGGCCGGGTCCTTCTCGAGGAGACCGTGCTCGTGGATCAGGACCTCGAACGTGCACATGTCGTCGCGGTGGGTCACGCGCGCGCCCGGCGCGTCGAACGAAATCGCGTCCAAACGTGCGGCTTCATCCAAGAGCGAGTCGGCCGCCACGAAGATGAACTCCGCGTCCGGGTCGATGTAGCGGAGGATCAGCCAGGGGCACGCGATCCGGTCGGTCTTCGGCCGGGTCCGCGTGATCCATCTCACGGCTCGACCGGCTCGATCTCGGTGGCGTAGAAGTTGAACACTCGGCCGTCGTCGAGCTTGATCTCGAACGCGCCCTTCTCGCCGGCGAAGCCCGGCGTGACCCACTGGATCTCACCCTCCATCCCGATCACGTCCTCCGGGACCGGTTCCCCAGGCTCGGGGTCCGGGCGCAGGGCCGTCACGCGGATGCGGTCGCCCCGCTGCAACGATTCTTTCTTTTGCGCCATCGCGGCACCTCCTACAGGCCGGTGGATCCGTCGATCAGCTCGCGCGTGATGTCCGCGTGGCCGGCGTGCCGTGCGGTCTCTTCGATCATGTGGTTGAGGATCCAGCGCAGTGTCGGGATGCCGTCCTCGCGGCGGGTGTACGCGGCGGGAAGATCGAGCGAGGGCGCTGCGCGGACGATCTCGTTCGCGACGCCCCACTGGGAACGGTAGAAAGCGACCGCGTCATCGATCGTCCGATCCTCAGGGACCTTGAAGTCCGCGTCGGGATCGTCCTCCGGCCATAGATACGCATCTCGTTCCCCGGCGAAGCAGACCCGGAACCACCAGCTCTCCACCCAGGCTAGATGCTGCACGAGCTCGATCAGGGAATTCGCCATCGGGGACGGTTTCCAGCGCGCTTGTTCCGCGGTCACGCCCTCGATCTTCGTCACCATCGACTCGCGCTGGTAGTCGAGGAACGCGATCAGCATCTCGCGCTCGTCCGCCGCGTACGGCGGGTTGGCGCGCGTCATCGCGTGACGGCGCGGGCGATGACGACGCGCTGGATCTGGTTCGTCCCTTCGTAGATCTGTGTGATCTTCGCGTCGCGCATCATGCGCTCGACGGGGTACTCCTTGACGTAGCCGTATCCACCCAGGATCTGGACGGCGTCCGTGGTCACCGCCATCGCGGTGTCCGAGGCGTGACACTTCGCGATCGCCGCGTAGTACGAGACCTTCGGGTCGCGTTCCACGACGGCGTTCGCCGCCTTGTAGACGAGCAGGCGCGAGGCCTCGATCTTCATGGCCATGTCGGCGAGCATGAACTCGATCCCTTGGAAGCGTGCGATCGGCTGCCCGAATTGCTGCCGCTCCTTCGCGTAGCCGACGGCGTAGTCGAACGCGCCTTGCGCTATGCCGAGCGCCTGCGCACCGATCGTCGGCCGCGAGAAGTCGAGGGTCTGCATCGCGTAGGTGAAACCGCGGTTCTCCTCGCCGAGAAGGTCGTCCGGCGACGCGCGGTATGCGTCGAGGATCACCTCGCGCGTGGGCGAGCCGCGGATCCCCATCTTGTGCTCCTCGCGTCCGAGCGAGAAACCCGGCTCGTCGCGTCGCACGATGAAGGCCGTGATGTTCTTGCCTTTCGCGCCGTCCGGGTCGGTCACCGCGAAATACACGTATGTGTCCGCCACGCCGGCGTTCGTGATGAAGCGCTTCGTGCCGTTGAGCACCCAGCCGCCCTCGTCTCGCTCCGCACGCGAGCGCATCGCGGCCGCATCCGATCCCGAGCCGGGCTCGGTCAAGCAGTACGCGAGCTGCCGCTCGCCGCGGATGACGGCGCTCAGGATGTCCTTCCGCTGTGTGTCGCTCCCGGCGAGCATGAGCGGGATCGCGCCGAGGCGGTTCACGAGCGGGATCAGTGAGACACCGGCGGACACGCGGCTGAGCTCCTCGGTGAGGATGCAGAACTCGATGGGACCGCCCGAGCCGCCGACCTCTTCGGGGTATCCGACTCCCATCAGGTCGTTGCGCACGAGCAGCTCGTGCATGTCGCTGGGATACTCGTCGGTCTCGTCGATCTCGGCCGCGCGCGGCGCGACCTTCTCCTCGGCGAGCTGCCGCACGGTCTGCCGGAAGAGTTCCTGCTCTTCTGTCAGCGAGAACGCGTTCATGCGGCAAGACTAACTCAGTGCGACTATCATCGCGTTCACACATGCCGAAACGCATCAATCCTGGGGCTTTTCGGGAGGTCGCGTGACCGTCCGGATCGCCGTCGTCGGTCTCGGATACTGGGGTCAGAACTATCCGCGCGTCTTGCGTGACACGCCGGGCGCGCGCCTCGCGGCGTTGTGCGACCTCGATCCCGAGAGGGTCGAGCGTGCCGCGCGACGCTGGCCCGATGTTCCGACGTTCGACCGGGTCGATCAGCTCATCGATTCCGGAGTCGCCGACGCAGCGATCGTCGGGACGCCCGCGGCGACGCACTTCGAGGTCGCGTCGCAATGCCTCGCCGGCGGCTTGCACATCCTCGTCGAGAAACCGCTCGCCGCGCGCAGCGACGAGGCGGAGAAGCTCGAACAAGACGCGCGCGACCGAGGCCGTGTTCTTCTCGTCGGACACACGTTCCTTTACTCGCCGCGCGTCGCGTTCGTCCGCGACGCGATCGTGTCGGGCCGGCTCGGTACCGTGCGCTACCTGTATTCGCGACGCCTGAACCTCGGGAAGGTGCGGAACGACGTCGACGCCCTGTGGAACTTCGGCCCGCACGACGTGTCGATCGCGATGCACCTCCTCGAGGCGACGCCGGTGCGCGTCGGCGCGCAGGGTCTCCAGTGCCTCGGACGGCCGCTGGCGGATGTCTCGTTCGTGCACCTCGAGTTCCCCGGTCCGACCTACGCGCATCTCCATATGAGCTGGCTCGATCCCAAGAAGGTGCGTGAGATCGTGGTCGTGGGCTCCGATCGGATGCTCACCTACGACGACGTCGACGTGAGCGAGCCGATCCGCATCTACGACGCCGGAGTCGAGGCGGGCGCGGAGGCTGTTCCGTTCGCCGATTGGGCCGATTTCCAGATCGCCGTGCGGACCGGCGAGGTCGTGATCCCGAAGATCTCCGGCGAGGAGCCGCTCGCGCGGCAGTGCGCACACTTCGTCCGCTGCATCGAAGAGGGAGAGGAGCCCATGACGCCGGGGTCGCAGGGCGTCGACGTGGTGCGCGTGCTCGAGGCGGCGTCGCGCTCGGCCGAACGGCGGGGCACAGAGGTGAAGCTTGCCCCTGCCTGAGTGGGTGAAGGTGGACCCCTCCGCCCGCATCGAGGACGGCGCCGTCGTCGGCTACGCGTTCACCGAACAGCCGCCGGAAACGCTGATCGGGGCCGGCTGTCACATCCGGACGCAAGCGATCGTGTACGCCGGCGCGCGCCTCGGCGCCCGCGTCCACGTTGGGCACGGCGCGCTGATCCGTGAGTTCTCACGCCTCGGTGACGATGCCAGCGTTGGCAGCAAGACGGTGATCGAACACGACGTCGAGATCGGGAACCGCGTGCGCATCCATTCGGCCGCGTTCATCCCCGAGCTGACGGTGATCGAGGACGACGCCTGGATCGGCCCGATGGTCTGCGTGACGAACGCCCGCTATCCGATGATGGGACCGAAGGAATCGCGCCTCGCAGGCGTGACGATCCGCAAGGGCGCGAAGATCGGTGCGGCGGCAGTCCTGCTGCCGGGGATCACCGTGGGAGAGGGCGCGCTGGTCGGCGCCGGCTCGGTCGTGACGCGCGATGTCGGGCCGGGAGACGTCGTGGTCGGCAATCCCGCGCAGGTCGTGTCGAAGGTCGATGAGATCGAGGGGAGGCTCGCGCCTCGATGAGCGCGGCGAGAAAAGTGCCGCTGGTCAATCTCCAGCGCCTCAACGAACGCTATCTCGACGAGTTCACCGCGGCGATGCTGGACGTGATCCGATCGGCGCACTTCATCAACGGCCCGGCCGTCGGGCAGTTCGAGGAAGAGTTCGCGGGTGCGATGGGCGCGAAACATGCGATCGGGATCTCTTCGGGGACGGACGCGGTTCACCTGGCTCTCCTTGCCGCGGGCGTGGGTCCGGGCGATGAGGTCATCACGGTCGCGAACACGTTCGCCGCCACCGTCGAGGCCATCGTCTACACCGGCGCGACGGCCGTCCTCGTCGACGTCGACGACCGAACGCTGCTGATGGACAGTGACGCCGTCGAGGCGGCGATCACACCGCGAACGAAAGTGATCATGCCGGTCAACCTGTCGGGCCGGCCGGTCGACCTGCACCGCCTCGAAGCCATGGCCGCGACGCACGGCATCGCGCTGATCCAAGACTCCGCGCAAGCACACGGCGCCACCTACGACGGGAAGCCGCTCGGGCAGTTCGGGGTCGCCGGCGCGTACAGCTTCTTCCCGGCGAAGAACCTTGGCGCGTTCGGCGACGCCGGCGGCGTCATCACGAACGACGATCACATCGCCGCCCGCGTCCGATCGCTGCGCGACCACGGCCGGACCGGCAAGTACGACCACGGCGAGGTCGGCTACGGAGACCGGCTCGACACGCTGCACGCCGCGGTACTCCGGGTGAAGCTCAGGTACTTGCCCGAGTGGAACCGCCGTCGCGTCGAGGTGGCCGAGCGCTACGTGAAACAGCTCAGCGATTCGGTGCGCATCGTGGAAGAGCCTTCGTGGGGGCAGGGGGTCTTCCACCACTTCGTGATCCGCGTATCCGATCGCGACCGTGTCCGGGCCGCGCTGGCCGAGGCCGGCGTCCAAGCCGGGATCCACTACCCGAAGCCGATCCACTTGCTCGGCGCGTTCGCATCGCTCGGATACAAGGAAGGCACGTTCCCGGTATCGGAGACGGCCGCACGCGAGATCCTCTCGCTGCCGATCGACCCGATGATCGAGGACGACGAGGTCGACTACGTCGCCGCCGAAGTGCTGCGCGTCACGGCCTGATCAGCGTTTGTAGCGATACACGTACACGGGCCCGAACTTCCCCGCGTCGCGCATCGTGAACACCGGCGTCGCGTACTTCGCGAACATCTCCTCGAGGTAGGGCGGCTGGTACGCCACGTTGCCGGCCAGCCCCTCCCACCAGACGAAGTACGTGGGATCGCGGGTCTCCGCAGAAGCCGTGAGCACGTCGTCCGCGGATCGGTCGTTGTAACGGAGCGTCTTGCAGCCCGTATAGAGCTCGAACTCGCGCGGCCAGCGCGTGAAGATCTGGCAGCGGATGCGTATGCCGTCGTCGGCCATCCGCTGCGCGGCCGCGTGGATCAGACGGTAGTTCTTGGTCTGCGCGTCGATCTGTCGCGCCGCCGGCCGGTACTGCGTGACGCCGAACTGCGTCGCCCCCCCGATCAGAGCGACGGCTATCACGGCGGCCGCCCATCGTCGCCCGGAGCCGAGGCGCATCGCGTAGCAGGCGGGGAGTGAGAGGGCCAGGAAGAAGGCGGGCAGCCACGGCATCAGGTACCGCTCTTCCGCGTGGAACAGAACCGCAGTCATGACCGTCGGCACGACGAGCCAGATCGCGAGCGCGCTCGCGTCGCGCCGGGAGATCGGCGTCTCCTTGACGAACGCGAGGATCAGGAACGCGATCCCGGCGAGGATGAGAGCTCCCCAAAACGGTCCGAACAATCGATCGCCGTCGAAGAACCATTTCGCGTACGCGACGTAGCCCTTCGTCTTCGGGACTCCGGAGCCCCCGCCCCCGAGACCGCGCGCGATCGTGTATAGCGGGTTCCCGTGGTCGATCCAGACCTTGATGAAGTACGGCGCAAGCACGGCGCCGAGCGCGACCGCGGCACCGATCGTCGCACGGCTCAATACGTCGCGACGCCGGAAGATAAGGAAGTCGAGCCCCAGCGCGATGCCGGCGACCGCTGCGAAGGCGATGTTGAAGAAGAACGCGCTCGCGATCCCGAGGCCGATCGGCCACAGGCCGCGCAGCGGTTGTCCTTCCGGTGCGCGCACGACACCTCGCCAGTAGAAGAGGAATGCGATCGCGATGCCGATCGCGGCCGGCATGTCCGGCAGCAGCGTGACGGACCCGAGGAGCGTCACCGAGAAAAGGCCGAGCATGAGCGCCGCGAACGCGGCCGGCAGGCGGCCGGTCAATTCGCGTCCGATGAGATATGTGACGCCGCACAGCGCGAGGCTCGTCGCCACGAAGAGGACGCGGTACACCCACGTTCCGTCGGTCAGCGCGACGACGGGATAGAGGAGAGCGGGCACGCCGCGCGTGCGGTGCGGGTCGTACGACACTTTGGTGAGCCGTCCCAGCCAGTCGTACGTCTGGATGAGATAGAGGGTCTCATCGGCGACGCTTGGCGTGCGGCGTGTCAGGAGCGCGATCCGCTCAACGAGCAGCGGTATGGCCAGCGCGAGTGCGAAGGCAGGCGCGCGCAACCTCGCCCCCCAACGCATCTCCACGGCCGAGGAACCTAACACGAACACCTCCCTCGTCCCGGAGCGGCGCACCCTGATAGGCCGGCCAAGTAGGCGAGGTTTATGCGCTCGCGACCGCTCGGGTTTGAGCCTGCCCTCCGCGACCAAATAACCTGCTCAACGGATCCCGTTCAGGAGGACGTCCTGTGGCCAAAGACATCTACGCGATCGGCGAGATCCCCCCACTCGGCGAGGTGCCGAAGCGCATGTTCGCGCAGCTGATCCGGCCCGAGCGCTTCGGCGATCCCGAGAAGGCGTTCCAGGTCGAAGAGCTCGACGTTCCCCCGCCCGGCCCGGGCGACGTGCTGGTGCTCGTGATGGCCGCGGGGATCAACTACAACAACGTGTGGGCCGCGCGCGGCGTGCCGCTCGACGTCACCAAGGTCCACGGCAAGTTCGGCGAGCCGACCGACTTTCACATCGGCGGGTCCGACGCGTCGGGCATCGTCTACGCGACCGGCGAGGGCGTCACGAACGTGAAGGTCGGCGATCGCGTCGTCATCCACTGCGGCCAATGGGACGCCGACGACCCCGTCATGAAAGCGGGGGGCGACCCGATGTTCGGCAACTCCTTCCGCATCTGGGGCTACGAGTCGAACTGGGGCTCGTTCGCACAGTTCACCAAGGTGCAGGCGCACCAGTGCATGCCGAAGGCGCCGCACCTGACGTGGGAGGCGGCCGCGGCGCCGACGCTGGTCGGCGCGACCGCGTACCGGATGCTGACGGGCTGGCCGCCGCATGCCGTTCAGCCGAATGACGCCGTCCTGGTGTGGGGCGGCGCCGGCGGCCTCGGCACCATGGCGATCCAGATCGTCCGCGAGCTCGGCGGCAAGGCCGTCGCCGTCGTCTCGAGTGACGAGAAGGGCGAGTTCTGCAAGAAGCTCGGCGCCGCCGGCTACGTGAACCGCAAGGCGTTCGATCACTGGGGGATGCCGCCGCACTGGACCGACAACGAAGGCTTCGCGAAGTGGATGGAGGGTGCGAAGGGTTTCGGCAAGGCGTTCTGGGAGGCGCTGGGCGAGAAGCGCAATCCGCGCATCGTCTTCGAGCACCCCGGCGAGGACACCGTCCCCACGTCGATATTCATGTGCGATACCGGTGGCATGGTCGTGATCTGCGCGGGGACGACGGGCTACAACGCGGTGGCGGATCTCCGGTACCTCTGGATGCGTCAGAAGCGATTCCAAGGTTCGCACTTCGCGAACGACGACCAGTCCGTCGCGTTCAACCAGCTCGTCGTCGACGGCAAGATCGACCCGTGCCTGTCGCGCACGTTCGCGTTCGACGAGATCGGCACGTGCCACCAGTTGATGTTCGAGAACCGTCACCCCGAGGGAAACATGGCGGCGCTCGTCTCGGCGGCGCGCGAGGGGCTCACCGACCTCCCGGAGTAGCGTCCCGAGCAGGAATCCGCAGGTCGCGCGCCGTATCTTCCGACCGAGCGTTCGGAAGCATCCGCCGGGGAGGGTATGTGAGGCGTGTTCTGGGGTTCCTCATCGCCTTGGCCATACTCCCTTGGGGAGTGAGCGCGGCTTCGACGGCGAGGGTGCCACGCGCCGCGCGGCCGGGCCCGGCGATCCTGTACGCCTCCGCGTTCACCCCACCCGTTCTGCAGAACGCGAACGGCTGGGCCGCGTCGCCGCTGATGGTCGCCGGCGCCCAGGGGTACGTGCGCGGCGAGTACCTGTACCAGGACCATGTCTACGACAGCTTCGGCGCGGACTCGACGCCGGGCCCGCTGCCCCCCGACCCCGTCCCCGCGGCGGCGGATGTGACGTTCGGCGGCCAGACGGGCGACGTCGTCTACCCGACGAACGAGGCGCGCTACGCGTTCGACGCGGCCGACCTCCTCGAGTTCCGCGCCCGTGTCGTGCCCGGCGCGATCCGCTATCGCGTGACGCTCAACACGATGCTCGACCCCAAGGCGGCCGCGGTCGCGATCGGGATCGACCGCGCGCCCGGCGGCCGGAACGACTGGGGGTACGGCATCGGGTCGCTCGGCAACCTCGGGCTCGAACGCGTGATCGTCGCGTCCGGCGACGGCGCGCACTCGACGGACGTACGCGGCGCGAGGGCGTATGCGAACAAGACGCGGAACCAGATCGAGATCACGGTGCCGCTGTCGGCCCCGACGCGCGGCGCCTGGCGCCACTACGTCGTCGTGGGTCTGTGGAACGGAAGCGCGTTCAAGCAGATCCTCGATGAGCCCACCGACGAGGAGCCCGGCGGCTCGCACGGCACGGACGCGCCGCCGATCTTCAATGCCGGCTTCCGGTTCGCCGAACCCGCCGTGCCGAGTGACCTCACCGGCACCGCCGCGAACGCGCAGCAGA
>JBASRP010000272.1:0-5192 GCA_049273905.1 Actinomycetota bacterium | reverse complement strand
CTCGAGCTCGGCGTCGGACTTGTTGTTGCCGTGGAAGATGATGTCGCCGGGCGGAACCAGCGCGGCGAGGGCCGCGTGCAGCTCTCCCCCGGACGCGACGTCGATGCCGAGCCCTTCGGCGCTCGCCATACGGAACGCGGCGATCGACGTGAAGGCCTTCGCGGCGAAATACACGCGATCCGGGGCGGGGAACGCCTCCCGGTAGCGGCGGCACTGGCGGCGGAACGTCTCCTCGCAGAAGACGTATGCGGGTGTGCCGTGCTCGGCGGCGAGGTCGACCAGGTCGACGCCGCCCACCTCGAGGTGCCCGTCGTCCCGCAGGCGCGCGGTGACGGGGAGAACGTCTTTCAGCGTGTGCGGCACGGCGCTACATACTGTCCGGCGCCGAGACGCCGAGCAAGCGTAATGCGTTGGCGAGCGTGATCTGCGCCGCGCGGCATAGGTGCAGCCGGGCGTGCGTCAGAGACGCGTCGTCGGAAACGACGCGGCAGTCCCGGTAGAACGCGTGGAAGTGGGCCGCCAGATCCTCCGCGTAGCGCGTGATTCGGTGCGGTGCGCGCAGGCGCGCCGCGACCTCAACCACCTCGGGGAACTCAGAGATCTTGCCGAGGAGTGCGACTTCGCTCTCGTGCTGCAGCTCCTCGAGGGCGACGGCACCGACCGGCGCCGGCGCGATCCCATCCTCCGCAGCCTTCCGTTGGATCGAGGCGATCCGCGCATGCGCGTACTGCACGTAGTAGACGGGGTTGTCCTGGGATTGCGCGACCGCCTGCTCGATGTCGAAGTCGAGCGGCGTGTCGGCGCCCTGTCGCACCAGCAGATAGCGCGCTGCGTCCCGCCCGACCTCCTCGAGGAGCTCGTCGAACGTGACCAGTTCGCCGGTCCGCTTCGACATCCGAACGGGCTGGCCGCCGCGTAATAGGTTGACGAGCTGGCCGATGATGAACTCGGCGTGATCGGGATCCTCGCCGAGCGCGCGGATCGCGGCGACCATCCGGCCGACGTAGCCGTGGTGATCGGCGCCCCACAGGTAGATCAGGTGTCCGAAGCCGCGCCGGATCTTGTCCATGAAGTACGCGATGTCCGGCGCGAGGTACGTCAGCTCGCCGTTGGCCTTGATGAGGACGCGGTCTTTGTCGTCGCCGAAGTCGGTCGTGCGCAGCCAGGTCGCGCCGTCTGCTTCGTAGACGTGACCGAGCTCGCGCAGGACCTCGATCACGCGCAGGACGGCGTCCGACTCGTGGAGCGATCGCTCCGAGAACCACACGTCGTAGACGACGCCGAACCGCTCGAGCACCTCGCGCTGATGCGCGAGCATCCGCGTCTCGCCCTGGACGCGGAAGAAGGCGTTGCGCTCATCGGCCGGCGCGCCCACGTACCGGTCGCCGGCCTCGGCCGCGATCTCCGCGGCGACATCGATCAAGTAGTGGCCGCGGTAGCCCTCATCGGGGAGATCGGCGTCGCGCCCGAAGTGCTGTAGGTAGCGGGCCGCGAGCGACTGACCGAACAGCTCCATCTGGCGTCCGTGGTCGTTGATGTAGAACTCGCGCTCCACCTTGTGGCCGGCCGCGGCAAGCACGTTCGCGAGCGAGTCGCCGATCGCCGCCCAGCGCCCGTGCCCGAGGTGCAGCGGCCCCGTGGGGTTCGCCGACACGAACTCGACCTGGATGCGCTCCGGCTCCTCGGCCTGGGTCCGGCCCCATGCCTCGCCCGCTTCCTCCACCTGGCGCACGGTTCCCGTCAACCAGGCGTGCGTCAGGGAGAAGTTGATGAAGCCCGGCCCGGCGATCTCGACGCTGGCCACGGTGTCCGGCTGAACCAGATGCCTCACCAGGATCTCCGCGATCTCGCGCGGCTTGCGTCCGGCCGGCTTCGCGAGCTGCAACGCGAAGCTCGTCGCCCAGTCGCCGTGCTCCTTGCGCGCCGGTCGCTCGAGCTCGACCTTGGGAGGCGCGTCGATCGCCGGCAGGTCGCCGGCGGCGATCGCGGCGCGGAGCGCGTCCTCGACGCTTGAGGCGAGGATCGACGGGATCACGAGCGCTAGTGGTCCTTCGCCAGCCGGCCGACGACCTCGAGCAACTCGACCGGGTCGAACGGCTTCGTGAGGTACGCCGACGCGCCGATCTCGAGGCCCTCGCGGATGTCCATGTCCTGCGCCCGCGCGGATAGCAGGATCACCGGGATCTTGGCGAGGTCGGGATCGGCGCGGAGCCGCCGGCAGACCTCGAGTCCGTCCATCTTCGGCATCATGATGTCGAGGATCACGAGGTCGGGCTTGAGCTCGGCGATCTTCTCCAGCGCTTCCTTGCCGTCGGCGGCGGTCGCGACGACCTCGTAGCCCTCCAGCTCGAGATTGACCTCGAGCAGTTGCTGGATGACGCGGTCGTCGTCGACGACCAGCACGCGTTTGCCCATGTACCGGGGCATGATAACGCCGGGCCGCGGCCGCCCCTCCATCAGGAGCGGCGCTAGGATGTCCCGTCCCCGCCCTCGTAGCTCAGGGGATCAGAGCGACTGCCTCCGGAGCAGTAGGCCGCAGGTTCGAATCCTGCCGAGGGCACCAGCCTCTAGCCGTAGAAGACCTCCGCTACCTCGAGCAGGTCCGGGTCGATCGTCTTCAAGCTGCCGACCGCTTCCGCCAGTGGAACCAGGATGATCTTCGCGTCGCGCAACGCAACCATCTGACCGAAGTTCCCGTCGTGGACGGCGTCGATCGCGGCGACGCCGAAGCGGGTGGCGAGGACGCGATCGAACGCGGTGGGCGTGCCGCCGCGCTGGACGTGTCCGAGGACGGTCACACGCGTATCGAAGCCGGTCCTTTGGCGGATCTCGCGCGCGAGAACCTCGCCGATACCGCCGAGGCGGACGTGCCCGAACTCGTCGACCTCGCCGGACTGCAGGACCATCGTTCCTTCCTTCGGTGTCGCCCCTTCGGCAACGACGACGATCGAGGCGTAACGCCCCTTCTTGTGGCGGTCGATCAAGCTCTCGCAGACCTCTTCGATGTCGAACTTCACCTCGGGGACGAGGATGTGCGCGGCGCCGCCGGCGATGCCGGCGTGCGTCGCGATCCAGCCGGCGTGCCGGCCCATTACTTCGCACACGAGGACGCGGTCGTGCGACTCGGCGGTCGTGTGCAGCCGGTCGATCGCGTCCACCGCGATCTGCACGGCGGTGTCGAAGCCGAACGTCACCTCGGTTCCGGAGAGGTCGTTGTCGATCGTCTTCGGGACACCGACGACCTTGACGCCCTCGGCTGAGAGCTTCTGTGCGACGCCGAGCGTGTCCTCGCCGCCGATCGCAACGAGCGCCTCCACCTTGAGCTCCGCGATCGTCGCCTTCACGGCTTCGGGGCCACCGTCGACCTTGTAGGGATTCGTGCGGGAGGTGCCGAGGATGGTCCCGCCGCGTGGGAGCAAGCCCCGCGTGCGTTCGCCGTCCAGCGGCATCGTCGATCCTTCGATCACGCCGCGCCAGCCGTCGCGGAAACCGATGAACTCGTCGCCGTGCTTCTCGCCTTTACGTACAACGGCGCGGATGACGGCGTTCAGGCCCGGCGCATCTCCGCCACCGGTGAGGATCCCTACTCGCATGACCGTGTCCCCTCTCACGATGCCGACGCTGGCGACACCTTGCCGCTTTTCCGCCGCGCGGGGCAAGGAGGGCCAGGGAAGACCGGGGGCGGCCGGGCCGTGCGAGGATGCGGCCTATGGCGTCGATGAGGGATCGCGTCCGCGCGTTCGCGCTGTCGCTCCCCGGCGCGTACGAGGACCACCCGTGGGGCGAGGACGTGGCGAAAGTGAACAAGAAGATCTTCGTTTTCCTCGGGCACGAAGGATCCTCGCCGCAAGGAATGTCGGTGAAACTGCCCGACTCGCAGGATCAAGCCCTGCGCGTCCCCGGCGCCGAGCCGACGGGGTACGGGCTCGCGCGCGGCGGATGGGTGAACGTTCCGTTCACGCGCAAGGCGCCGCCGCTCGACGTCCTGCGCGACTGGGTTGAGGAGAGCTACCGCGCCGTGGCGCCGAAGAAACTCGTCGCGGCGCTCGACGGGCAGCGCTAATCGCCTTGCAGGATCGCGCGCAGATCCTTCCGTGAGATCTTGCCGAGCTCGGTGAGAGGGATCTCGTCGACGAAGGCGAGCCTTTCGGGGACCTTGTAGGCGGCGAGCCGCGTGCGGCACCAGTTTCTGAGATCGTCGACGTCGACCGGTTCGCGCGCGACGACGACCGCGCCGACCCGCTCCCCCAACTCGGCGTCGGGGACGCCGCACACGGCTGCCGCCTCGATCGCCACGTGCGCCGTAAGGGCCGCTTCGACCTCGGTGGGGTCGATCTTCTCGCCGCCGCGGTTGATGACGTCGGAGAGACGGCCGACCGCGAAGAGGTATCCCTCGGCGTCGCGACGAACGATGTCGCCGCTGCGGACCCATCCCGGGCTGGTCGTGTGCGGCGCGCGCACCCAGAACTCACCGGCCTCGCCGTCGGGGACCTCCTCACCGGTCGCAGGATCGACGATGCGGATCTCGACATCGGGCAGTGGGCGCCCGACCGACCCGGCTTTGCCGGCGCGCAGGTCGTCCGGCCCGAGCGCGGTGACGGCCCCGAGCGTTTCGGTCTGGCCGAACACGTTGATGAACGCGACGTTGGGCATGGCCGCAGAGGCCCGTTCGATGAGCGCCCGGCCCGCCGGAGCCGCGCCGGTGGTGATCATCTGGAGCGCGTCGAGGTCTGCGCCAGCGAACCCCGGATGGTCGAGGATCCGATGCAGCATCGCCGGGACGAGGAACGCGCGTTGGACGCGATGCCGCTCGACGAGCCGGAGCCACTCGCCCGCGTCGAAGCGCGGCTGGAGCACTGCCGTCGAGCCGCCGGCCAGCCCCACGAGGACACCGATCAGCCCGGCGACGTGGTGGAACGGCACGCACACGATCGCGACGCTCGGATCGGCCGACGCGTCGACCGGGGCCGCGAACGAGCGCACGCGGCGCGTCAAGATCTCGTGCGTGAGCGGGATCGGTTTGGGGACGCCGGTCGTGCCGCTGGTGAACAGGACCACGGCGACGTCCTGGTCGCTCACCAGGCTGGCGGCCGGCGCGTCGCCCGGCGTGGTGAGATCCTCGGCGGTTAGCGCCGTCGCGCCGAGCGCCTCGCTCATGCGCGGCCCCACGTCGGTCGCCGCCACCCCGACCT
>JBASRP010000270.1:0-5492 GCA_049273905.1 Actinomycetota bacterium | reverse complement strand
CCGCGAGACGGGGACGCACGTCGCCCATACGGTGACCGGCGGCGGGGGCGGCGAGATCCTCGGGCGCAAGGCCGGCGCCGCCGGGCGGCTCCTCGCCTTCTCCTATTGGATGGGCGCGATCCTCGCGTGCGGGGGATCACTGGCGTTGATCGCCTGGCGCCGCCCGTCTCTACTCGGACGCGGTCTGTGGGGACGGCCGGCGATGCGCCGGGCTCTCGTGTGTGCAGCCGTCGCAGCCGCCGGGTGTCTCGGCGCGAACGACGCCGGCGTGACCGCGGCTGCGTGGATCGCCGTGTTCGCTGCGGTGTCCGTTTTCTCCCCTCTTCTCTCTTCGGGCGATCCTTAAGAGAAAGTCATCTCTTCCGCCGGAGCCAGGTGATGCGGCATCCTGGTGGAAGTCTTAATCGTCCGGCTTGGTGGAATGATGTCGGGCGGGGGTTTTGGCGGGGTAGGAGGCTCGTGGAGGACGGGGGGAACGCGCGGGAACCGGCCGAGCGAAAGCTCGTGACGGTTCTGTTCTGCGATCTCGTCGGGTCGACGGCGCTCGGCGAGCGTCTCGATCCCGAGGGGTTCCAGGCCGTCCTCGGCGCCTACTTCGATCGCATGCGCAAGCTCTCCGAGAGCTTCGGCGGCATCGTCGAGAAGTTCATCGGAGACGCAGTCGTCACCGTCTTCGGCATCCCCAACGTTCACGAGGACGACGCCGAGCGCGCCGTGCGCTGCGCCCTCGCGATGCACGACGCGCTTGCGGGCCTGAACGACACCCTGCGACCGCGTTTCGGCGTCGAGCTCGTGACGCGGATCGGCATCAACACGGGCGTCGCGCTCGCCAGCCCCGAGGCGCTCGCCACGGGCGACGTGATGAACACCGCGGCCCGGCTCGAGCAAGCCGCGTCGCCCGGCGAGATCCTCGTCGGCCGCGAGACGATGATGCTCACGCGCGAGATCGTGGAGTTCGGCGTGCAGCGCCCCGTCGAGATCAAAGGCAAGGCCGAGCCGATGCAGGGCTGGCCGGCGCAGACGCTCTCGACCCGCCGCATGCGCCCGCGTGCTCCGTTCGTCGGGCGGAAGGCAGAGCTCGAAGCGCTAACCGCAGTCATCGAGCGGGCGATCCGCGACGAGAAGCCGCAAGTCGTCGCCGTTATCGGAGAGCCGGGGATCGGCAAGACACGCCTCGTCGATGAGTTCGCCGCGCGCACCACCGGACGCGCCGCCGTTTACCGGGGAAGCTGCCCGCCCTACGGCGAGAGCTCGCCCTGGATGCCGGTGATCGAGATCGTTCGCGCGGAGGCGCAGATCTCCGACCTCGACCCGCCCGACGCCGCCGCGCGCAAGCTCCGCAAGAGGCTCGAGTCGCGCCACCCTGAGGCGGAAGTACCCGTCATCGAGGCACAGCTCGCGCCGCTCCTCGGCGCCTTCCGGCGCACGGCGCCATCGGGCCCGGAGCTCGTGTGGGCGCTGCGCCGCTACATGGAAGGGCTCGCACAAGAGGGTCCGACCGTCCTTGTGCTCGACAACCTCCAGTGGGGCGCGCAGACGCTGATGGAGACCGTCCTCGAGCTGGCCGACACGATCGATCGCGTCCCGCTCGTCATCTTCTGCTCGGGACGTTCCGAGCTGCGCGACCGGATCGCCGGGCTTCTGGGTCAGGAGCACACTGCGCTCGTGACACTGGACGCACTGTCCTCCGAGCACAGCCGCGCGCTGATCGCCAACCTGCGCGAGCAAGCAGGCGCCAGCTGGGCCGACCACGTCGAACAGTCGATCGCGGCCCGGGGCCAAGGAAACCCGCTCTTCCTGGAGGAGATCGCCGCGATGGCCGCCGAGGAGGGCGGCGCCGGCGGCATCCCGCACTCGCTGCAAGCCTTGATCTCGGCGCGCCTCGACCTGCTCGCGTCGGAGGCGAAGCGCGTCGCGCAGTGCTCCGCCGCGATCGGCGACGTCTTCTGGGACGCCGCGGTGTGGTCGGTGTCGGGCACCGACGGCGAAGCTGCCGGGGTTGCGACCGCGCTGCGCGTCCTCCGCACACGGGGATTCGTCGAGGAGCAGCCGTCGAGCTCGTTCCTCGGAACGCGCCAGTTCCGTTTCCACCACGCGCTGATCCGCGAGGTCGCCTACAGCTCCATCTCGAAGGCCGATCGCTTCCGCATGCACCGCGCGGCCGCGGAGTGGCTCGACGAGCGCGCCGGCGACCGCCCCGAATTCTTCTCGCAGATCGCCCTCCACTTCATCCGCGCGATGGAGCTGTCGCTGGACGTACGGCCGCTCGAATCAACGGACGAGACGCTTGTCGAAGCGGCGCTCGCTTCCTTCGTCCGAGCGGGCCATCAAGCGGCGGCGGTCGTCGCCTACGAGGAAGCGGCACGCTGGTACTCAGCGGCCTTGCTCACACTCGAGAACTCGGAGGACGATCCCGCCCTGCGCTGCAACCTGACGCTGTCGCTCGGCGACGTGCGGATCCGGGCCGGCGAGTCCGTCCTCGCGCGGACCGCGTTCCTGGACGCGGCGAACCTCGCGCGCGAGCACCGCATGGGCGAGCAGATGGGCCGCGCGGCGGTCGGGTTCGGCGGCGGCCAGACCTTCGACATCCCGCCGTTCACCGTGGACGACGAGCTCGTCGCCCTTCTGGAGGAAGCCCTCGAGATCCTCGGGGATAGGGACAGCGGGATGCGCGCGCGCGTTCTCGGGCGCCTCGCCGTCGCGCTCTACTTCTCCGAGGAGGAGGAGCGGCGCGTCGAACTCGGCCGCGAGGCCGTCGACATGGCCCGGCGCGTCAACGACACGGGCGCGCTCGCGTACGCGCTGAGCGCGCGCCGGTTCGCGCTGTGGGGGCCGGAGACGCTGGACGAACGCCTGGAGGTCGCGACCGAGATCCTCGAGCTGGCGCAGAGCGTCGGAGACCGCGACCTGACGCTCCTCGGCCATCGGTGGCGGATCGTGTCGCTGCTCGAGCTCGGCGACCTCGCCGCCGTCGCGAAGCAGATCGACGACTACGCGGCGCTCGCCGAAGAACTGAAGCAGCCGTACCAGCTGTGGTTCGCGGAGGTTTTCGGCGCGATGCGCGCCTCACTCGAAGGCCGTCTCGACGACGCCGAGACGCTGATGCAGCGCGCGCTCGAGATCGGCAGCCGCACCCAGGGCGAGAATGCCGTGCAGTTCTTCGCCGCGCAGCTGATGACGTTGCGCGAGCACCAGGGCCGGCTGCTGGAGATGCAACCGGCGATCCGCGCGTACGCGGAGCAGTTCCCCGACGTGCTCGCGATCCGCGCGGCGCTGTCGTACATCTACGCGATGCACGAGCGGGACGACGACTCCCGTGCGGCGTTCGAGCAAGCCGCCGTGAACGACTTCGCCGACATCCCGCGCGACACGACCTGGCTCCTGACGCTCACGATGTTGACGCAGACCTGCGCTCGCCTGGGTGACCGAGGGCGCGCGAAGATCCTCTACGACCTCTTCGTGCCGTACGCCTCTCGCACCATCGTCGTCGGGCCGGCGATCGCCTGCTTCGGCTCGGCCGCGCGCTACCTCGGCATCCTCGCCGCCACGATCGGCCGCCGCGGCGACGCCGAGCGCCACTTCGCCGACGCCGTCGAGATGAACGAGCGGATGCACGCGCGGCCCTACCTGGCGCACTCACTCCGCGAGTACGGTGAACTCCTCGCGACCTCCGCCGATCCGGCCGAGCTCGCGAAGTCGGAGGAGCTCCTCGAGCGCGCCGCCGGCTTGTACGCAGAGCTCGGGATGACGAGCTTCCGCGACCTCGTCACCGCCAAGCGCAACGCCTCGTAACCCCGGGGTAAGGTGTGCCCGTGGTTCGGGCTGCCTTCTTCGACCTCGACAAGACGCTCGTCCCTGGGTCGAGTCTCTTCCTCCTCGCGCGGGGCCTGTACGAGCGTGACTTCTATCGGGCGCGCGACATCGCATTTGTCGCGTGGGGACAGATCAAGTTCCAGCTGATCGGCGCGGAGAGCAAGGCCGGCATGGAGAAATCGCGCAACGCCGCGCTCGAGTTCGTGAAAGGCCGGTACGCAGACGAGCTGCGTGCGCTCGGGCGCGAGATCGCGGAGGAGCGCGTCCTCCCGCGCGTGTATCCCGAGCTCGAGCAAATCATCCGCGGCCACCGCGAAGCCGGCGACGAAACGTACTTGCTGACCGCGGCGCCGCAGGAGCTCGCGGAGATGGTGGCCCGGGGTCTCGACATGACCGGGGCGCGCGGCACCGTCGCCGGCATCGACGACACCGGCCGGTACACGGGCGAGCTCGTCGGCGAGATCGCGCACGGACCGGCGAAGGCGAAGATCGCCGAGGAGATCGCCGGGGCGCGCAACATCGAGATGCGCGACTCGGCGGCGTACTCGGATTCGATCAACGACCTGCCGCTACTCGAGTCCGTCGGCCATCCGCACGCCGTCAACCCCGACCATCAGCTCCGCCGCACGGCGCGCGCCCGCGGATGGCCGGTACACGAGCTCCGCACGCGGCGGCGCGCACTTCTGATCGGCGTGCCCTCAGCGCTCGGGGGCGGTGCGCTCTTCGCGGCCGGCTTCGCGGCCGGTATCTGGGCCTCGCGGAAACGGAACCACAAGAAATGATCGACCGAGAGCGGCGCGGCGACGTGGAGATCATCCGGCTCGCGGCGCCGCCCCTCCACCTGCTCGGCTCCAAACTGATCGCGGCGCTGACCGAGGCGTTCACCGCGATCGCCGCCGATCCGCCGCGGGCGGCCGTTCTCTACTGCGGCGGGGCCGGCGCCGACGTGCGCGAGATGGTCGAGCTCGATGAGGTAACTGCGCGGCGCTTCATCACCTCTCTGCACACGGCCTGTCGCGCGATCCGCGATCTCGACGCGCCGGTCGTCGCGGCGATCGACGGTCCCTGCCTGGGCGCGCACCTCGAGGTCGCTGCGGCGTGCGACGTCCGCGTCGCCACTCCCACCGCGCGGTTCGGCATGCCGGAGATCAAGGTCGGCATCCCGAGCGTGATCGACGCCTGGTGGCTGGCGCAGATCTGCGGGCTCGGACACGCGGCCGCGCTGGTCTTCGACGGCACGATGATCGACGCTGCCGAGGCGCACCGGATCGGGCTCGTGAACCGCGTCGTCGACGACCTCGACGTCGCCGCCACCTCGTGGGCGGAGGACTTCGCGCGCAACGCGCCGGCGGCGCTGGTCCAGCAGAAGCGCGTGCTGCGCGATTGGACGGACGACGCGTACCGCGACGCGGCGTCACGGAGCATCGAGCGGTTCGTCGCAGCGATCCGCTCGGGCCAAGCCGCCGAGGCGATGCGCGCGATGCTCGCCAAGCGAGAGGCGCGCTTCTAGCCCATGGCAGACCTCGACGTCGGTCGGGGCGTCGTGATCCCGTCCTCGGAGCTCGAGGTACGTTTCTCGCGCAGCGGCGGCCCGGGCGGCCAGAACGTCAACCGCCGCGCGACGCGCGTGGAGCTCGCGTTCGACGTCGTGCACTCGCCGTCGTTGACCAACGCTCAGC
>JBASRP010000264.1:0-4006 GCA_049273905.1 Actinomycetota bacterium | reverse complement strand
GCTGCTGGGAGGACGGAGAACACTGTGGCGCGTCGCTCGGCACGTGGCGGCGCGCGGAGGAGAGACGATCGGATGGCTGAAGGACCGGCCGCGATGAGCAGGGAACAGCGCCGCAACGACACGGCGGAGAGGCAACCTCTCAAGCGCCGGGTCGTCCGCATGCTGCGGGAGCGCAGGCGCGTCGCGGCGGCCCGCCGGCGCGACGACGCGACCGTCGGATGGCCGAACGAGAACGCCGACGAGATGCAGCCCCTATTCGAGGCCGAAGGGATCGCGATCACTCCGTGGCGCCTGAACGACGCGGGATACCGTGCGTACATGGAACGAGCCGTGTACCCGCGCGGCTTCCTCGGCGGGCCCGGCAGCCCCGACTTCACGCAACGCTCGATCGAGCACTACGCGGTGCTCGCGCTCACCGAGCCAACGCCGAGCGAGACGGTGCTCGACATCGGATCCAACATGAGCCCGCTCGTCGACATCGTGCGTTCGATCGTCGGGTGCGAGTGCTACGAGCAAGACCTCCAGTTCCCGCCGGGCGTCGACGGATGGAGGATCGGCGGCGACGCGGCCGCGATGCCGGTGTCCGACGGGTTCGCGGACGTGTTGCTGCTCTGCTCTGCCTACCCGCACTTCGAGGGGGACGCCGACATGCGTTTCGTCGTGGAAGCGGCTCGCGTGCTGCGGCCCGGCGGCCGCGCCGCCATCCTTCCCCTGTATCTCTCCGACACGTACGGAGCGAAGGCCGATCCGCGCTTGCGCTGGGATGGTCTGCTATTCGACGAAAAGATGCATCGGTACCTGATCCCGGGTCTCAACGTGCGGTTCTCCCGAAGCTATGATCCCGGGATGCTCCTCGCCCGGGTTTTGCAACCCGCGCGCGCGGCCGGCCTCGACGCGCGGGTGTTGCGCGTGCAAGGCGGCCGTAGCGTCGAGGACGGCACGTACCTGGATTTCGCCCTCGTCCTCACGAAGCAAGGCTGACCGTGCCGAGCGGGCGCTCCGAATTCACAAGGGTTCTCCGGCGCGAGGTTTCCCGGAGGCACGTCGATCCCTCTTCGCGCGTGCTCGTTCTCGGCGGATCAGACGGCGACGTCGCGTCCCTGCGCGCCGTCGGTCTCACCGACATCACACTCTCGAACATCGAAGGGGGCATCGAGGACGAGGACCGAGAGCTCGGGGTCAAGGTCGTCGCCGCCGACGCGGAGGATCTCGATCTGCCGGACGATTCCTACGACGTCGTGTTCGTGCACGCCGTGCTGCATCACTGCCGCTCGCCGCACAAAGCATTGTGCGAGATGATGCGCGTCGCGAAACAGCACGTCGTGTTCCTGGAACCCAACGATTCTGCCGGCACGCGCACGTTGACGCGGCTGAAGCTCTCCTACCCGTACGAGATCACGGCCGTCGTCGCCAACGATTACCAGCTCGGCGGCGTCCGCAACACGGTCGTCCCGAACTTCATCTACCGCTGGAACAAGAACGAGGTCGCGAAGACGGCCGCCACGTTCCTCGCCGAATACGAGATCGCCATCGAAGCCCATCCCTACTGGGATTTCGAGGTCGACGAAGAGGAACTGATGCGGCGGACCAAGACGCGGATCCCCGCTCTGGTCGGCCGCCTCGGCCCGCGCAGGATGCTTCGGATCCTGGCCGGGATCCAGGCGTTCTTGAACAGGATTCGCCCGTTACGCGTTCAAGGGAACAAGTTCTTCTGCTGGATCGAGAAGACGCCGCGACTCAAACCGTGGCTGACGCGCAGCGCAGACGGATCGATCGAATTCAATCGGGAGTATCAGGCCTAGCAGGGCTGCCCGCGGCGGTGCATGAGCGCGGCGGGCGTGCGGGCCAGGATCCGGACGTCGGTCCAGAGCGACCAGTTGTTGATGTAACTCAGGTCGAGCTTGATCATCTCTTCGTACGTGAGGCCGTGCGCGCCGGCGATCTGCCAATAGCCTGTGATCCCCGGGAGAACTGTGTGGCGTTGGTCGTCGACGGCGTCGAAGTCGCCGGGCGCGACGGGCAGCGGCCGCGGGCCGACGAGGCTCATCTCTCCACGGACCACGTTCCAGAGTTGCGGCAGCTCGTCCATCGATAAACGGCGGATGAACTGACCGACCCGTGTGACGCGCGGGTCGTCGTGGATCTTGAAGAGAAGCCCATTGCTGATGTTCTGGTCGCGCAGGTCGACGAGGAGACGCTCGGCGCCGACGACCATCGACCGGAACTTCAGCATGTCGAACATCTTCCCGCCTCGGCCGACGCGGGGCTGCCGGTAGATCACCGGTCCGCCGTCGAAGATCTTGATCGCGAGCGCCGTCACGGCGATGACGGGGGACAACGCCAGAAGAAGGAGCGAGGACCCGACGAGGTCGAAGAGCCGCTTACCGGGAAGCGCCGTGCGCCGGCCCGCGATCTTCCCCACGGGAACGAGCGGAAGCCCGCCGACTTGGGCGACGTGCTCCGGGTGGAGGAAGAACTCGGCCAACGGCGGCAGGATCGAGAACGACACATCCAGGCCGGCGGAACCCTTCACGCATTCGAGGATCGCTTGATCCGCTCCGTCCGGCGCGAGCACGACGTGCTCGACCGACGCCTCGGCGATCGAGCGGCCGAGGTTCGCGGCCTCCGGGAACTCGGGGAGGAAAGCGGCGTAGCCGTGTCCGTTGCCGAGTGGAAGCATCGCCACCGGCAGAAGTCCGGCTTCGGGGTATTCGCTGAGCTTGTGAGAAAGCATCCGCGCGTGCTGGCTACCGCCGATGATGAGCGTGCGGCGGAGGCCGTTCCCGCGGCGGCGCGCGGCGGCGACGATCCCCCATGAGAACCCGCGCAGCAGGATGAGACCGACCGCGGCCGACCAGCCGAAGCGGATGGACGGTCCCACGCCGGACCCGGCGATGTGCTCGACGGTCACGCCTACGAGCGTGGCGAGGGCGACGGCGGTGAGGCTGCGGGTGGCGAACCAGAGGACCCCTTGAGTCTCGAGCGGCCCGCGATCGGCGTAACCGCCCCCGAGGTAAACGAGGAAGGCGGACGCGAGTGCGAGCCCGGCCGCGACCGGCATCGACACGCCGGCGACGAGCGCACACCCGGCCGCGACGACCACGTCGGCTCCGATAGCGGACGGCCGAAGGTCTGCCCGGTGGATGGTGTCGACGAAGCGCAACCAGAGGGGGAAGTGATCGACGCGAGGAGAGGCCGGGCGGGCTGCCTCGACGACCTTCGGACGCACGGTCCGGCGCACGATGGCCGCCCTGACCGGCTCGTGCAACGTCGTGGAGGTTGTCTCGGTGGTCACCCGCATCCCCTAACTGATACGCAGAACCCCGCGCCTACTTACAACGATTTGTCTTGTGATTGCCGCGCCTTGACACATCAACGACTCACACCTGAGTTGCGATTCGACATAACGGCAATTTGAACCTGCAAAAGAGGCAAGGATTCTCTAAAGTCAATCGCTCGATCCGCTTGAAAACCCCAGGTCAGACGCGTATCGGCCCGCTTCTGCCGCGCGGAGATGTTCGCGGAGGTAAGGCCGCTATGCTCCGAGCGCTTTGAGTGCGCCGCGTGACGCCCGGGACACGTCCTCGTAGAGCCATGGCGGCGTTCGGTATCGACGCGACTTTCGTACGCCCGGGCCGCACGGGCGGCGCGCAGCAGATGCTGGAGAACCTCCTCGACGGGTTTGCCGGCGCCGCCGATGCCGGGGATTCCTTCATCGTCTTCGGAGCGCCGACCCGACCAGTGGACGGCGGAGCGGGCCGCGTTCGCTGGGTTGAACCGCCGCGCGGGAAGAATCGCTTCGGGCAGTCCTGGCGGATCCTTCGCGGCCGGGCCCGCGACCTGGACGCGTTGCTGTTCCCTAACTACTTCACGCCGCCGCGCCGGGGCGGCCGGTCCCCGCGGATCGTCACCGTGATCCACGATCTTCATTTCCGCGCCTACCCGAAAAGCTTCTCGCCCCAAAAGCGGCTCTTCCAACGCGTCGCGCACGAGACCACGCTTCGCG
>JBASRP010000239.1:0-5934 GCA_049273905.1 Actinomycetota bacterium | reverse complement strand
GAAGGACGTGCGCTCCCCCGGCCAGCTCAGGACGTCGTGCGCGTGACAACGCAGGGCCTCGCGCGCGACGGCCGCGAGATCGTGATCCGCCGAGACGCCAACGAGCGCGACGCCGGCCGGCGGTGCGAGTGAACGCAACGACGGCGTGCCGGCGAGGACCACGGCCGCCTTCGCGGGGTCGAGTGCGAGATAGAAGTCGGGCTCGGCCTCGACCGCGTGCACGAGCTCGTCGGCGATCCCCGGATCAGGGTGAGCGACGACGACGCCGATGCTTGGCACCCAGGACCTCCAGGGGTCGGCCGGCGGAAGGGCGGCGATGATGACACGCGGGGACGGCCGCCTCAACGGAGGTTGTCGGGGTTCGCGGAAAGACCGACCTTCTTCGCGCTTTTCTCGCTTCCTGTGGTCGCGCTTATCAGCCCCCCACCCGCCCCGGTTGGCCCGATCCCATCTACAATCGCGGCACGAGGGGGTGATCGAGACAGTCTTCTTGGATTGGGGACTCGCGGTCGGCGCCGGTCTGTTTTTCGGACTCGCCGGGCGGAACGAGGTCGCCTCGGCGGTCTCGCTCTTCCGCACGCGCGCCTTCCGCTGGGGCCTGGCCTACCTCCACATCGGTGTGATCGCGATCTCGGTCGCGCTCTACGTCATCGAGCCCGCCTGGATGTGGATGTACTGGGTCGACCCCACCCGCCTGCCGATCGTCGTCGTCGTCCTCGCCTTCGTGATGTACGAGGTGGCTTTCGTGGGCGGCTTCGCGCTGGCCGCCGAGCTCGAGCGCGTCCGCCGCAACGCCACGTGGATCCTGGCCCTCGGGATGTTCGCGGCGATCACGGCGGCCGAAGTCGCGACCCGCACCCGCCTGTTCCACTTCGGTACCTACGAGGAGTTCGCGGCCGGCCGCGCGCCGCTCGGGCTCGAGACGTCGCCCTTCCACCTGGAGCCGGCAATGGCGATCGTCCTCGGGCCGGGGCTGCTGGCAACAGTGGCGATCGTGGTGATCGCGGTCCGGTTGTGGAAAGCGGACGAGCGCCGAGCGACGAGCGCAACCGCGGGAGCCGCCGAGCCCTCCACCGTCCCCGCCGGCTGATGGAAGCCGCGTTCTTCGATCTCGACAAGACCATCATCGCCAAATCGTCCGCGCTCGTGTTCGGGCGGCCCTTCTACAAGGAAGGTCTGATCACGCGCGGCCACATCGTGAAGGGCATGTACGCGCAGCTCGTCTACAGCTTGATCGGGGCCGATGAGAACAAGATGGAGCGGATGCGCGCCGCCCTCCTCGAGCTGACGAAGGGCTGGGACAAGGAGCGCGTGTCGGCCCTCGTACGCGAGACGCTCCAAGAGATCATCGACCCGATCATCTTCGCGGAGGCGATGGAGCTCATCGATGAGCATCACGCGGCGGGGCGGCGCATCTACATCGTGTCGTCGTCCGCGGAGGAGATCGTGAAGCCGCTCGCCGAGTACATCGGCGTCCCGAACGTCATCGCGACGCGGGCGACGATCGACGCCGAAGGCCGCTACTCGGGCGAGCTCGAGTTCTACGCGTATGCCGAAGGGAAGCGCGAGGCGATCCACGAGGAAGCGCAGAAGATGGGTATCGATCTCGCCGCCTCGTACGCGTACTCGGACTCTGCGACGGACCTCCCGATGCTCGAAGCCGTCGGCCATCCGCACGCCGTGAACCCAGACAAGGAGCTTCGGAAGGCGGCCGAGGAGCGCGGCTGGCCGATCCTCAAGTTCCAGAACCCGGTTTCGCTCCGGCGGCGCATCGCCGGACGCGTCGAAAAGGTCCCGCGGCCGTCCCCGACGGCCACGGCGCTCGCCGGCGCGGCGGTCCTCGCCGTGATCGGTTGGGCATGGTTGCGCCGGACTCGCGGAGATCGCGCCGCAGCCTAAGTCCTCGGCGTCACCGCCTCGCGTCCTACGTATCGTCGTGAGAACGGGCTAGAACTAAACAGCCCCGCCGGGCTATGTCTTGGACTCCTCGATCCCTTGTTTCCTTTGGCTGTTCACAACAGTTGGAAACGAGCCGCGGAACGAGTCACCGCGAACCGGACGGACACTCGCGAAGCGCTACAGAGGCCAAGGAGGCCAGGATGTTCGAGGTAGGGGTGGTGCGAAAGACACGCAGGCTGGCGCGTGTGAGCGTCGTGCTCGGCGTGATCCTGCTTTTCAGCTCGATCGGTATAACCCTCACGTCGGCGGCTCCCAACGAGAACCCGCCGGGCCAAGATCAGTGCGTCGACGGCCACGGCGCCGATGACAAGCCTTGCAAAGAGGACAACGACCACGGTCAGGACTGCGAAGAGCACGGGAACGGCGGGGTTAACGAGGATCACTGCCTTTCGGAAGACACGACGACGGGCGGCAGCACCGGCAACGCCACGGGCAACAGCACCGGCGGTAGCTCGACCGGGGAGGGCACCGGAAACGCGACCGGCAACGCGACCGGAGGCAGCTCGACCGGCGAAGGCACAGGGAACGCCACCGGCAACTCGACGGGCGAGGGCACCGGAAACGCGACCGGGAACGCCACGGGCAACAGCACCGGGAACGGGACCGGCAACAGCACCGGGAACGCCACGGGCAACAGCACCGGCGAGGGCACGACCGGTGAGAGCACGACCGGCACCAGCACGTCGGGCAGCAGCACATCGGGCAGCAGCACCGGCGCTGTTGTCGAGGACAACAAGCAGCTCGGCGACGAGGTCCTCGGCCGCACGGTGACGCGCAAGCCGCTCGCGACGACCGGCAGCACGACCACGGTCCTGGCGGTGTTCGGATTCGCGCTGCTGATGATCGGTTCGTTCCTGCGGTTCGGCCGGTTCGGCACGCAAAAGGCATCGATCTAGATAGATCTGGCACCCCCCACCAGAGAGAGGGACGGTCTATGGACCGTCCCTCTTGCGTTGTCCGCCGCGGAACCTCCGGGGGATTGCGAGAACTTCTCACGCCAATGGGACGCAGTCGGACCAAGCGGGCCCGGGTCGGGACCGAGGTCCCAACACCGAGAAATCGAACCCTCGTTGTCACGTTGCAAGGCGAACGAGGTCACCGGCATGAAGCCGGCACAACAGGCCAAGGAGGCCAAAATGTTCGGAATAGGGGCGGTGCAAAAGAGCAAGGCCCGCACGATCGCGCGTCTGTGTGTGACGCTCGGCGTGATCATGCTTTTCAGCACGGTCGGAATGGTGCTCACAGCAGCGGCGCCGCCGGACCCGTGCCAGGACGTTTGGGAAGGCGTCACGCAGCAGGATCCGCTGGTGAAGATCGCGGACCCGGCGACGGCGTTCCCCGGCGACCAGGTGACGTACCACTTCGAGTGGCACTCGACGGGCACGCCTGTCGCCTCGCTCGAAGACTGCTACCGCGTTGACGCCGGCGGCTCGTCGCTCGACGCGCTGGTGTCGGGCTTCTACCACAACGTCGACATCGACAACCAGGGTGACAACGGCGACCTTCAGGTCTACGAGTACACGATCACGATCCCCAACGACGCTTCGCTCATCGGTCACAAGATCGTGAACCGCGCCAAGATGACCAAGGGCAGCGTCGAGTCGCGCACCGGCCTCGTCGAGGTCACGATCGCCGAGCCTCCGTGCACCGAGAACTGCGGCGGCGGAACGACGACCGGCAGCAGCACCGGCGAGACCAGCACGACCGGCGAGACCTCGACGGGCGGAAGCACGTCGGGCAGCAGCACCGGCGAGACCAGCACCACGGGCGAGACCAGCACCACGGGCGAGACCTCAACCGGCGGCAGCACCTCCGGCTCGAGCACCGGCGAGCCCAGCACCACCAGCGGAGGCGCGGAGAATGGGACAACCACCGGAAGCCAGGTTCTCGGCAAGACGATCACCAAGAAGCCGCTCGCGACCACGGGTAACGAGACCACGGTCCTCGCGGTGTTCGGGTTCGCCTTCCTGCTCTTCGGTTCGGCCCTGCGCTTCGGCCGCTTCGGGACGCGCGTCGCTGTGGCGACCGGCTCCCCGGCGGCGGACGAGCTGGTCGCTCGCAGCCTCGCGCTGATCGAGCGGACGGTGCGCCCGGGCTCGCGCGACTGGTACTGCCACTAAAGATCTGGCACCCCCCACCAGAGAGAGGGACGGTCCAACGGACCGTCCCTCTTGCGTTGTCCCGAACTAACGGCGGCAGATGCGCAGGATGCGATCGTCGTTCGAGCGCGGACTGCCGCGACCGTCGCGGTTGCTCGTCGTGAGATAGAGGCAGCCGTCGGGCCCGAAGCGCGCGGCGCGTAAGCGGCCGAAGTCGTTGAGCGCGGTAGACGGATCGCCGATCGCCGGGCCGCCCGATGCGAACCGGAACCGCATCAGCCGTGACCCACGCAAAGCGGCGACGAGCAACGCGCTGCCGCCGTCCACCACGAGCCCCGCGGGCGCCCACGTGTCGCTCCCGCTGGTCGCCAGCGGGCTGATCGGATCGTCCGGCGGCGAACCGGAGAATGCCCCGCGTCGCCCGGCGCGATACGGCCAGCCGTAGAAACCGCCCTTACGGATGAGGTTGATCTCGTCGTTGCAGCACAGGTTCAGCTCGCTCGTCGGACCGTGCTCCGATTCGAAGAGCCGCCCCCGAGAGTCCCACGCGAGTCCCTGGGGGTTGCGGTGCCCGTACGACCAGACCCGCGAGCCGCGAAACGGGTTGTCGTCCGGCACCGAGCCGTCGGGGCGCACGCGCAAGATCTTGCCGGCGAGCGAACTCCTGCTGGCCGCCCGCTGCGGTTGTCCCGCATCTCCCGTGGACACGTAGAGCATCCCGTCGGGCCCGAAGGCGATCCGGCCGCCGTCGTGGATCGACGCCGACGGGATGCCCTTGATCAGGACGTCTTCGTCGGCGAACGTGAGATCGGTGCCGAGCCTGAACCGCGAGACGCGGTTCCCACTTCCCGACGTGTAGTAGAGGTAGGCGAAGCGCTGGGACGGGAACTGCGGATGCAAGGCGATGCCGAGCAGACCGCCCTCGCCCGACGACACGACGTTGATGCGCGCGACGGGCCGCGACTGGAGACGTCCGTTGCGCACCACGCGCACGCGCCCGCCGCGCTCTGTCACGAGGATCGTGCGCGCGTCGACGAACGCGAGATCCCACGGAACCACGAGGCCGCCGGCGACGGTCGTCACGCGATCGAAGTCCAGCGCTCCCCCGCCCGTCGGAGCGGCGGTCGTCGGCGGTGTGGTCGAGGGCGTCGCGCCGGGGGTCTTCTCGTCGCCGCCGCCGGTGCACGCGACGGCCAGACACAACGCGATCAGAACGGCGGTTCGACGCACCGTTCATCCCTTCCCGGGACAGTCCCGTCTCAACCGGCGGGACGCGAGGACCGGCGGCGCGTCAGTGCCATGACCAGGCCGCCGACGACGGCACCGAGCAGGCCCGTCGCGACGAAAGGCCAGAGACTCAGGTCGTCGTCCTTGTCGAGGCGGCGGAGCGCGCCGGGACTGTTTCCCTCGCCCGGCGCCGTCGTCGGGAAGCGTTGCGGAGAAACCAAAAGGGACGCGTCGGGCACACGGGGAGCGCCGGCCCACACCGACAGCTCGTTCAGCGTGTCGACCGCTCCGGACACGCGCACATAACGCTCTCTTCGTCCGCCTGCCGGGGTGAGCGCCGCAAGATCCTCTGTTGCAACACCGGCCAGCCGCCAGCGTCGGTTGTCGGGCGAGGTTTCGACGCGACACGTCCGGTCGCATCCACGGAGGACGACCAGATCCACCGGCACGGCAGCTCCGAGGTCGACGGTCGTTTCGGTGTGAGGCGGCTCCGTGCATCCGCTCTCGCCGCCGCACACCTGCGGGCGGAACTCCTGGCCGAACTCTCCATCCGTGAGACGGCACGGCGCTTGCGCCACGGTACGGCCTTGCGCGTCCGGGATGGTGCACGGGCGGCCGCGCGACGGCGGCGGGTCGAGCGGGCTCGCGT
>JBASRP010000234.1:0-2370 GCA_049273905.1 Actinomycetota bacterium | reverse complement strand
GTAGAGGGGTGTGCCCTGGCGCAGCTGCCATAGGTCCTGTGCGTCGTTGCCGGCCAAAAGGAACTCGGCGAGGTCTATGAACGGGGCAGTCAGCTTCATGACGCGCCGCGCGTGTGCGATGCCGCGTAAGGCTTTGGCCCGTTTGACCGCGCCCTTCCTCCCGGCCTTGTCGCGGTCCATGACGATGTCTACGTCTAGGCCGGAGAACCGCTCGGACCATTCGTCCTTCCACGTCGCCGCGCCCATTGTGTTGGTGACAGCCGGGATCCCCTTCTGCCGCGCCAACAGCGCGTCGAACTCGCCCTCACAGAGCACCGCTTTGCCGAACCAACCGATGGGGTCATCCGGGTACAACGCGGCGTGCGCACCCTTGAAGGAACGCATCTTCGGCTGGAGCGTGAATGAGTAGCGGCGCACATCGACGAGCGAGCCGTCTTCGTACACCGGAATCGTGTAGCGGTTGCCGTCCCAGCCGATGTCCGCATTGCCGATGGTCTTGAGAGACAGCCCCTTCTTCTGACGAAGCTCCTTGAGTCGTTCCGAGTTGTGGAGGAGGTTTCGGTGCCATCCCGCTATCTTCTCGGCGCTGGGCAACGCGGGCGGCTGGCCCTTCGCAGTTGTTCGCGGCGGTTGGCCATTAGCTGAAACGTCGGACCACGTGAGGTTGGCCGCCGCGAGCACCGTCTCGGCCTCGCAGCCCGCAAAGCATTTGATGAGGACCGGTACGTCGTCACCGGGCGACACCTTGAGCGCACGCCGTGCCCCGCACGACGGGCATGGCCCCTGATACGAACCTCCACCGATGGGGGCTAGGCCGAGCGTTGTAGCGAGCGCACCAGCGGCAGAGTTACCCTTCGGCTGTCCGTTGGTGGTTGGCTTCGGCGAGCGCCCCGTGCCTGGGGCGTTTCGTTTTGGCACGGTCAACCCGCCTTCGACTTGCGACGCCCGTTGCTGCGCGGCTTGACGACGACCGTGTGCTCTTCCAAGTACCGGTCAAGGTCCTCGGGCCGGAACAGGAGCGCGTAGTTCGTCTTGATGTACGGGATGTCTCCCGCTTCGGCGCGCGCCAACAGCCACTTCCGCGACATCCCTGTGTACGCGGCGGCATCGGTCGTACGCAAGGGCGCGCGACGACCAGACGACTGGGGTGGGGTCTTGCGGGCGGTCCGGCTAGCCATCCTTGCCTCCCTCCGGCAGAACGCCGGGCAATCGGGAGGCTCGCCAGCCCAAACCTCGTTTCGTAGCCGGGCGGAGTGAACCGTGGCTCCTCCGACCGTGGCGAGGCAACTCTACTACGCCGGTGCGGACGCGGGCATATGCGGGTTAGCGCCGCTCTGCAAAAGGACGCGAAAAAGACGCGGCGTCGCGTCCAAACGCGGGGCAATGCGGGGCGACTCGCGCTCCAACATCGAGGCGTGAAAACCCGGCCTATGCACTGGAAACAGTGGGCTTACCTGCGGAGCCGGAGGCCAGATTTGAACTGGCGACCTGCCGCTTACGAGGCGGCTGCTCTGCCCCTGAGCTACTCCGGCGGATGAACGCGGACCATGCTACCAGGCGCGTCCCCGCCCTCTTTCTCGTAGCGGCGGCCCTCTTCTTCGATGATCCGCAAAGCGATCCGAGGTTGCCGGATCAAGAGCGGACGGAAGTCCGCGCGGAGGATCCCGAGGCACACGACCGAGCCGACCGCGATGACCGATGCGGTCCGCGGCGTGCCTTCGAGGAGCGCGATCTCGCCGAAGAAATCGCCGGCGGCGAGCCGGTTGATCTTGTTCCCGCCCTGCACGACGTTCGCCTCGCCCGACATGATCAAGTAGAAGCCTTGGCCCTCCTCGCCCTCCGGAACGATGACGGCGCCATCCTCGAACGACAGCAGGTGCGCGATCGCAGCGATGTCGCGGATGTCGTCGTCGGAGCAGCCCGCGAAGAGCGACACCTTCGCGAGAGCGCGAGCGGTGTCGTCGGGGTCGAGGCGGATCAGTCTGCGAACGGTCATAGGACTCAGGGTAGAGATTCGGTGCGGGAGGCGCGATTCCTCGTCAGGAGACCGGCAATGCTCCGAGTTCGGCGAACAGGGCCTCGAGGGCGAGGCGCGGTTGCGCGTTCCGTTCGATCGCGAGACGGGCGCGCTCGATCGCCTCGATCGCCCGCAGCACCGCGGTGGGGTCCGCCGGACGGGCGGGCGGAGCGTCGGGATCGGTGAGGAGCTCCTCGTCGGCGCCGACCGAGCCGATGAGCCGGTCACGGTACGCCGACGCGAGATCGTCGAGCGCGTAGATGTAGGCGTCGAACTCCGCGCGCTTTGCCTCCCGCTTCTGCCTGTCGAGGACGCGCTTCCGCCCGGCGGCGGTCCCGCGTCCTTCGCCCATC
>JBASRP010000228.1:0-7712 GCA_049273905.1 Actinomycetota bacterium | reverse complement strand
CGCTCGAGCTGCGCGACGTCGCCCTGCGTCGCGCCCTTCTGCGGGCCGAACACGGCCGCCGCGCCGTTCTCACCGAGGAGCGGATTGGCGCCGTCCGCGAGGGCGACCAAGGGCGTCGCCTTAACGCGGGGGTCGAGCCGGGACACGTCGATCTTGGCCAGCGCGGTGAGACCGTTGCCGCCCTCGGCTATCGGCTTGCCGCCCGCGTCGGTGAAGCGAACCCCCAACGCGCGCGCGAGTCCCGTTCCCCCGTCCACGGTCGCCGATCCGCCGAGCGCGATCAGGATCCGCCCCGGCCGCCGCGCCAGCGCGCCTTTGATCAGCTCGCCGGTACCGATGCTCGACGCCCGCATCGGATCGCGGTCGCCGACCGGCACGAGCCCGAGACCCGATGCCTGCGCCATCTCGACGACGCCCGTCCCGTCGGTGAGCTGGCCCAAGTGCGCGCGCACTGGGAGCCCCAGGGGCCCGCGCGCGATCACGCCCATGACGGACCCGCCGACGCCGGCGATAAGAGCATCGAGCGTTCCGTCACCCCCGTCGGCCACTGGGAGGACGATCGGCTCGGCGCCGGCCGCCTCGACGCCGCGAGCGATGGCCTCCGCGGCGGCTTGCGCGGTCAGCGACCCCTTGAACGCGTTGGGGGCAACGACGACGCGAAGGTCGAGCTTCTTCTTCTTCTCTCTATGGAACATGCGCGGGGGAAGGATACCCATCTGGGGCGACGGCCGGTTTCGAGCATCCGAGGACCCCCCTGTAGACTCCCCCGCGACCTGACGCCGGCATCAGAAGCAGGAGGAACCAGGATGCGTACGGTTCTCGTCAGTGACACGTTCGCGTACTCGTTCCTCGCCCGCCGGCCGTACCCGTCGTGGGAACCCTTCTGGAAGAACTACCGCGACCGCGCGATCATCACGCCCGAGTACGGCCTCCTGTACATCGCGGCGGCGCTGCGGCAGAACGGGCTTCCGTTCGAGACCGTCAACATCATCGCGGACCTGTGGGACCAGCGGTGGTTCGAGGTCTCCGACGATCACCAGAGCAACGACACGGCGAAGGCCGAGCTCGAGGGCTTGATCCAGAAGATGAAGGACGAGCTCAAGGCGCGGCTGCAGGGCGCGGACGTCGTGATGGTCCCGATGTCGTACTACTACATGGTCAAGGGTGTGAAGAACCTCCTCCTCGAAATGCGGGACGCCGCGCCGAACGCGATCTTCGTCACGGGGGGCAACTACGCCACGATGCACGCGTTCGAGTTGATCGGCGCCGGCTACGTCGACATCGTTGTCCGCGGCGAGGGCGAGGACACGATCATCCAACTGATGGCCGAGCTCGAGGCCGGCAAGCACAAGACCGGCAAGCTCGACACGCTCGGCCTCTCATACCAGATCGGGGACGGCGAGCCGGGCCACAACATGGACATGCCCCGCATCGGCGACCTCGACCGGCTCGCGCACATGTACTCGGCCGGCGACACGTTCCACATCGCGGAGCGCCACCACTTCCTGAAGACGCTGCAGCCGAACGGCGACTACTTCATCGGGTCGTCCTACGTGACGTCGCGCGGTTGTCCCGAGAAGTGCACCTTCTGCATGGACCCGACGATCTGGAACCGCAAGGTCCGCTTCCACTCCCCCGACTACGTGCGCGAGGTGGTCAAGTTCTGCTGGGACAACTACCGCACCGTCGGGAAGCCGAAGTTCTACTTCGGGGACGCCACGTTCACTCTGCGCAAGCCGCGTCTGTTCGAGATGTGCGAGAAGATCGCCGACATCGGCTGGGACTACAACGTCCAGACGCGCGCCGACGCGGTCAACGAGGAGACGCTCCTCAAGATGAAGGACGCCGGTTTCTCGAACCTCGCCTTCGGAAGCGAGTCGTTCAACGACGAGATCCTCGAGGACGTCGTGATGAAGCGGCAGACCTCGAAGATCGTGCTCGAGGGAGCGCTCCTCGCTCGCAAGCTCGGGCTCGAGCCGATCCTCACGTTCATCGCCGGGCTGCCCGGCGAGTCGAAGGAGTCGATGCTCCGCACCGTCCGCATCCTGCGCCAGGCCGGCTTCACCGAGGCGACGTTCTTCCCGCTCGTCGTCTTCCGCGGGACACCGCTCTACGACACGTTCGCGGAAGGCAAGACGAAGTCCGAGATCGAGGCGGCGCGCTTCGACGACTACTCCGAGGAGTACTGCTACCTGTCAGAGGACTTCCCAACGAAGGAAGCGCTTCTGTCCTGGGCGGGCTACCTCAACGCGGAGATCCGCAAGGACGTCGACGGCGAGCGCGCGGACGATATGGCCGGCTCGGACGTGGGGCACTTGCTGGCGGGATAACGATCCTTTGGAACGGCTCGCCCCACAAAGGGCGGCGTTAGACTCACCGCCTGATGCAGTGTCCGAGTTGCCAGCAAGACAACCCTGAGATCGCCCGCTTCTGCCTCGCTTGCGGCACCGCGCTGACCGCGGCCTCCGCCAAGGGCGAGGAACGAAAGATCGTCTCGGTCCTCTTCGCGGACCTCGTCGGCTTCACCGCCGCCTCCGAAACGGCCGATCCCGAGGACGTCCGCGCCCGGCTCCGCCCGTACCACGCCCGGCTGAAGGAGCTGATCGAGGCGCGCGGCGGCACCGTCGAGAAGTTCATCGGCGACGCAGTGGTCGGTTTGTTCGGCGCTCCCGTCGCGCATGAAGACGACGCCGAGCGGGCCGTGCGGACGGCGCTACGTATCCAGCAAGCGATCGAGGAGCTCAACGAGAGCACGCCGGGCTTGGAGCTAAGTGCGCGCATCGCCGTGAACACCGGCGAGGTGGTCGTGACGCTCGGCGCGCGACCCGAGCTCGGGGAAGGGATGGTCACCGGCGACGTCATCAACACGGCCTCGCGACTGCAAAGCGTCGCGCCCGTCGGCGGCGTCGCGGTCGGCGAGACGACGTATCGCTTGACGAAGGACCTCTTCGAGTACGAGACGCTCGCGCCGGTCGCGGTGAAGGGAAAGACGGAGGCTGTGCGTCTTTGGTGGGCCAAGGAGGCGCGCAGCCGGTACGGGGTCGAGACCGATCAGCGTGCGACGTCGCCCTTCGTCGGACGCCGGTACGAGAAAACGATGCTCGAGAATCTCTACTGGCGGACGACGCGCGAGCAGTCCATCCAGCTCGTGACGGTCACGGGCGAGCCGGGCGTCGGAAAGACCCGGCTTCTCGGCGAGTTCAGCGACTTCATCGACTCGCTGTCAGAGCTCGTCTATTGGCGGCAGGGCCGGTGTCTGCCGTACGGCGAGGGGATCACCTTCTGGGCCCTCGGCGAGATCGTGAAGGCACAGGCGGGGATCCTCGAGTCCGACACGCCGACCCAGGCCGGAGACAAGCTCGCGAGCATGCTCGAGTTCCTCATCGACGATCAGACCCAAAGGGAATGGGTGCGGGTGCGCCTCGCTCCCCTCGTCGGCGCGGCGGTCGACGTTGACGCGGCCGTCGAACGTATGGAGGCATTCACGGCGTGGCTCCGCTTCCTCGAGGCTCTGTCGGCGAACCGGCCGACGGTGCTCATCTTCGAGGATCTGCATTGGGCCGACGCAACGATGCTGGAGTTCATCGAGCACCTCGTCGACTGGGCCAGTGGCGTCCCTCTTCTGGTGCTGTGTACCGCACGTCCCGAGCTGTATGACGCGCATCCAGATTGGGGCGGGGGGAAACGCAACGCGACCACACTCTCGCTTTCGCCGCTCACGGCGGACGAGACGTCGGAACTGATCGCAGGACTGCTCGAAGAGGCGGAATTGCCGGACAAACTCCAGGCGCTCGTCCTCGAACGGTCCGGTGGAAACCCGCTCTACGCGGAGGAGTTCTGCCGCATGTTGTTCGACCGGGGCGTGCTGTCGCGCGAGGGGGGCAAGGTGCAGCTCATCGACGAGCTGGAGGTGAGCGTCCCCGATTCGATCCAGGCATTGATCGCCGCCCGCCTCGACACGGTCCCCCCGGCGCGCAAAGCGCTGATCCAAGATGCGGCCGTTGTTGGAAAGGTGTTCTGGTCCGGCGCGCTCGCGGCGATAGGTGAGATCAGCGATGAAGACGCGCGCACGGCGCTTCACGAGCTTGCGCGACGCGAGATAGTGCGACCGGCGCGCGTGTCGTCGGTGAAAGACCAAGCCGAGTACGCGTTCTGGCACGTGCTCGTGCGTGACGTTGCCTACGGGCAGATCCCGCGCCCGGCTCGCGTGCGGAAGCACAGAGCAGCCGCGGAATGGATCGAGCAGACCGGCGGCGATCGCGTTGCCGATCATGCGGAGCTTTTGGCGTACCACTATGAGCAGGCCGTCGACCTGGCGCGCGCGTCTGGACTCGGCGAGGAGATCCGGCCTCTCGAGCAACAGGCTCGTCGGTTCCTGGAGCTAGCAGGGGACCGGGCCCGACCGCTCGACTCCGAGCGTGCGGCCCGGTACTACTCACGCGCATTGGAACTGGCCGACGACGACGACCCGCGACGTATCGATCTCGTGAACCAGATGGCGTGGGCCGTCAGTCAAACGGGGGCGGTCGCTGCGCTCATACCGATCTTGGAGAAAGAGGCCGACGGTTTCCGGGCGCGCGGCGACGACGTCGCACACGGTGTGACCCTTGTGCGTCTCGGCGTGGCGATCCGCAAGGAGGGTTCTGCGGACGGTCTCGCGATGGTCCAGTCAGGGATGCAACTACTCGAAGGGAAACCACCCAGTCCGTACCTCGCCCAGGCCTTCATTTCTGCGGCGGGCTCGTACCTTCTTTCCGGTGATCCCCAACGCGCGATCGAGCTGGCCGAGCGCGCGATCGAGATGGGGACGGCACTCGACCTCGATTCCGTCGTAGGCCTAGCACTCGGCTACCGGGGAGCTGCGCGATGCGATCAGGGGGATCCGGGAGGGATCGAGGACCTGCGCCGGGCTCTCGCTGTGGCGATCGAGCGCGGCGAGACGGACTACGCCGGTAACACCTTCATCAACCTCGGCGATCCGGTGTGGATGAACGAGGGGCCCGAGGCCGGGCTCAAGATCCATCGCGAATGCATCGACTACTGCACGCGCCGGGGCGGGACGGCGAACGGGATGTGGGCGACAGCAGAGACCACATGGATGCTGTTCGACAGCGGCGATTGGGACGCAGTGATCCGCGCCACCGATGAGGTGGTGGCCTGGGTGGAGCAGACCGGGACCAGCCAGACCGACGCAGTCGCGCTTCCTTTCAAAGCCATGGTTCTCGTTCTTCGAGGGGACGTCGCGGGCTCGAGCCGCCTCCTCCAAGAACTAATGCCGCGCTCGAGCCGCGCCGTCGATCCGCAACTCCTCTGTCCCGCTTTGATCGCAGCAGCGCTGTGGGAGCTCACGGCGGGGAACAACGAGCGGGCGCTTGCTCTCGCCAAGCAGTTCGTGGAGGTTGGTGGTGGCGTCCCGGTCTACGTCTGCTGGCAGCTGACCGACGCCACGCGGATCTTCGTCGAGAACGGCGATCTCGATGCGGCGAGGAAGCTCGTCGAGAGCGCCCGCCCGTCACTGACCCGGGAACTGAACCAGGTAGTGTCGGCCCGCGCGATCCTCGCAGAGGCCGAGGGACGCGACGAGGAGGCGCTGACGCTCTACCTCGAAGCCGCCGATCTATGGTCGCGCTTCCCATTCCCGTTGGAGGAAGGGTATGCGCTGGCCGGCGGAGCCCGATGCGCCCGCGCGCTCAGCCGCGACGATGAGGCCCGTGCGTACGTCGAACGCGCGCGATCTCTCTTCGCGACGCTCGGCGCGCTCCCGCTCATCGCGGACGTCGACGCGATCTCCCGCTAGCCACTCGGCTACCGCTAGGCGATCAGTAGAGACGCGCCGGCTCTGCCGCGGGTACGGACGTCGGCGAAACCGACCTCTTCGGCGAGCCTTTGCGTCTGCGTCATCGTCCTGGCGCCCGACGGCGGGGTCAGCCCGGCGATGCGTGCGAGAAGGAACGCGGACGCGGGCGCCGCGATGACGAGGCGACCGCCGGGTCGAAGGACGCGGCGGATCTCCGAGAGCCCCGAACGGACGTCGGGCCAGAAGAACACGCTGTTAACGCTGTAGACGCGGTCGAATGAGCTCTTGGGGAACGGCAGCGCGGTGACGTCGGCGCGCGCCACGCGAAGACGTCCGGCCGCCGTCTCGTCGGGGAATCGCTGGGGCGCGGCGCGCACCATTTCGTCAGAGATGTCGATCCCCGTCACACGTCCAGTCGTCATGCGCGGCAGGACCAGCGCCAAGCCCACGCCTCCTCCGAAGCCGACGTCGAGAACGTCTTCTGTGCCGGTCAGTTGCAGCGCGCGAACGGCCAAGCGGTTGATCGGTTGGTTGACGACGTTGAGGATCCGCGCGGTCATGGGGGCCAGCGCGCCGTGCGGCTGGCGCAGTTGACCGAGGACGGGGATATCGAAGCGGCGCACGCGGTCAGTGTGTCACTTCGCCTCGGACCCGCGCGAGGCGAGCAGCAGCTGAACGGCCTGCGATGCGAGAGCGTCGGGCTGAACCGCGTCCGGCTCGATGGCCGCGTGCAGGCCGATCCCGTCGGCTGTGGCGACGAGAAGCATGGCGAACGCATCGGGGTCGACCCATTCGGGAAGCGTCCCCGCAACGCGCTGCTCGCGGAGCTGCGCGGAGAGGAACTGGCGCACCTCGGCGAAGAGCTCCTCGACGCCGCGCTTGAGGGTGTCGTTGCGCGAGGCAGAAACCAGCGCCTCAAGGTAGACCGGGAGCATCTCGCGAGCGTCGGTGAACGTCCGCTGCAGTTCGGCGACCGCGGCGACAAGGCGCTGGGCCGGGTCGATGTCTTGCTTGAGGACTGCCATCGCCGGGGCGAGCCAGCCCCGGACCGTCTCGAGCAGCGCCCGCGCGACGAGCTCGTCCTTCGAGCCGAAGTAGTAGGTGATCGCCCCGAGGTTGACCCCGGACGCCGCGGCGATCGCCCGCGAGGTGGTCCTCTTGAGGCCGTACCGGCGCAGACATTCCGTCGCCCCGGCCAAGAGCTTGCCTTCGGTGCTGGAGCCCTCTGATGGGGCCTGGAGCCGCCCACCCTCCCAGCGGGGACTGATCCGGGGTTTGGACTTGCTTCGCTCATTCATACGTATGTATGATACACACGAGATACTCGGAAGGTGGGAGCATGGAAGCGGTCCCGCAGGTCGGAAGGCCTCCCCGACGGGCGCGGGTCGCCGAGCTCGGTCCTGTCTTCGTCGGCCTCTTTGCTGGGCCCGCCCTCAGTCTCCTCCGGCTGATAAACGGGGAGGCCTACGACCGCTCGATCCTGCCGGCGCTCGTGTTCGGAATCGTCATCGCGGTCCCCGGAATCCTCGCGCTGATGGCGCTGCGCCGCAGACCCGGTCTGTATCTGGCGAGCGGACTCATCTTCCTTCCGGCGAGTTTCTTGTCGCTGGCCGGCGTGACGCTCCCGTTGATCTTCATCGCAGCGATGGCATTCGTCGCGTACGGACGTCACGCCGATCAGGAAACGCCGATCGTGTGGGCTCCGCTGACGGCGATGATCCTGTTCATCCTCACGATCGCGTCCTTCGCAGTTCTGCTCTTCGCCGGCGGAGACGACCCGCGATGCGTGTCGACGGCAACCTCGACGTCGTGCACGAGCGACGTGATTACGAACGGCGAAGCGCTCGCCGCGCTCGGGTTCGTCGCTCTGATACTCACCGCAGGCTGGCTCTTGTCAAAACCGAGGCGCCATGGA
>JBASRP010000213.1:0-4565 GCA_049273905.1 Actinomycetota bacterium | reverse complement strand
CTCGAGGACGGTCATGTGCGGGAAGAGCCGCCGTTCCTGGAACAGCACGCCGACCCCGCGCTCGGCGGGGGACGCGTGCGTGCGCGTCTCGGTGTCATCGAGGACCCGGCCCCCAAGCTCGATACGGCCGCGCGCCGGCGGCAACAACCCGGCGATCGCGTGCACGAGCGTCGACTTCCCGGCACCGTTCGGGCCGAGCAGGGCCACGGTTTCACCATCGTCCGCGGAGAACGCCGCGTCGACCGTGAACTCCGGCCGCGCGGCGGTAACGTCGACCATGAGACTCATCGCTGGAAGAGGTAGCCGCGCAACGCGACGATCGCAGCCAGCGAGATAGCGACGAGCAGCAAGGCCTGGAGGATCGCGCCGCCCGGATCGGTCTGAAGGGTCTCGAACACCGACAACGGCAGCGTTTGCGTGCGCCCGCTGATGTTGCCGGCGAAGGTGATCGTCGCGCCGAACTCGCCGAGTGACCGCGCCGCGGCGAGCGTGACGCCGGCCGCGATCTGCGGACGGATCGACGGCAGCGTGACACGACGCAGGATCGTCCAACGCGACGCGCCCATCGCGGATGCCGCTTCCTCGAGGCGCGTGTCCATCGAGCGGAGCCCGGCCTCAACGGCGAGGATCAGCAGGGGAGTGGAGACGAACGTCGCGGCGACCACGGCACCGCCGGTCGTGAAGGGGAGCTCGACACCGATAGCGGCCAGGATCTTGCCGAGGAAGTGGTTGCGGCCGAGAGACGCCAGGAGGGCCACGCCGCCGACCACCGGCGGCAGAACCATCGGCAGAAGCACGATCCCGCGCACGAGCGCGGCGCCCCGGAAACGGCTCCGATCGAGGAGGATGGCGGCCGGGACGCCGAGCACGAGCGAAAGAGCCGCCGCTCCTGCCGTCACCACGACCGATGTGCGCAGCGCCGCGCGCGCGCCCGGCGTCCACATCCGGCCGACGTCGCTCCACGGCGCACGCGCCACGAGCCCGGCGAGAGGAACGACGACGAACGCTATCCCGAGCAAGGCCAGCACAACGACGACGGGTGGGGGAGCGGTGGCCTCGTTCCGCCGGCTCATGGGGCCAGGAAACCGGCCTCGCGCAGGGCCTCCTGCCCCGGTCCGAGGACATAGGCGACGAACGCCCGCGCGGCAGACCTGTGATCGGACGTCTCGAGGACGCCGATCTCGTAGGACGCGATCACGTTGTCGGCGTTCGCGATCGGGATGGCAGTGATCTGGGACGACACGGCGCTGGTGACATCGGTGCGGTAAACGATGCCGGCGTCCGCCTCGCCGAGGAGGATCTTTTGCACGACGCCCTTCACGTCCTCCTCGTTCGATACAACGTTGCGCTCGGCTCTCTCCAGCCCGGCCTTCGCAAGCGCTTGGCGCGCGTAGGTCCCGACGGGAACCGACGCCGCCGCGAGCACGAGCTTCACGCCGGGCCGCGCGAGATCCGCGAAGCGAGCGACGTGCGCGGGATTCGCCTTCGGAACGATGACGGTGAGGGAGTTGCGCGCGAACACCGCGCGCTGCCGTACGCCCGGCTTCGTCGCTACCGCGTCCATCCACTTGGTGCTCGCGGACGCGAAAACGTCGGCAGGAGCGCCCTCGGCGAGGCCCGTCGCGAGACCGTCGCTGGGACCGAAGTTGAACCGCACGAGGACGTCCGGATGCGTGTACCCGAAGGCGGCGTTCATCGAGCGGAACACCTCGGTCAGAGACGCCGCCGCGAAGACGAGGATCTCCTCGCGCTTCTGGGTCGCCGTGATGCCGGACCCGCAAGCGGGAAGGACGAGAGCGCAAGCCAGCGTGAGCGGCAGCAGCCGCCTCACGCCGGGACCTCCACGACGACGTTCGTCGCCTTGACGGCCGCGACCGCTTCCATCCCGGGCCGCAGGCCGAGCTCCTCGACCGCTTCGCGAGTCGTGAGAGCGAGGATGCGGTGCGGCCCGGCGACGATCTCGACCGTCGCCACGAGCCCGTCCACCTTGACCTCGGTCACGATGCCGGCGAAACGGTTCCGGGCGCTCTGGCCGGCGAACGGGCGCGGGGGAGTCCGCTTGGCGGCCAAGAGCTTGGCCACCTGAGCCGCCGGGACGAGCCTCTGGCCGCCCGAGGTCCGGCGGACCGTGAGGCGCCCCTCGCGCTCCCAGCGCCGCAGCGTCTCGACCCGCACCCCAAGCATCGCGGCGGCCTCACCGATCCGATACGCGGGGGCGTCTTTCTTGACCATATCGAGCTTTCTATCGCACCATCGCCAGGAAACGCTAGTGGGGTGACCCGAGAACCCTAGGGGAGTGCAATCTCCGTGGACCGATGTGCTGCAGGTTCAGCGTGAGTTAACGTAACGAGAATTATGGGCGATGGGAGAATGGCGCTGGCGGGAGCCCTCGAGAACCTCTGTTCGGGCGGTTCCGGCTAGAGCCGGGCCCAGGTGATGACGCTGAGGAGGGTCGCCCAGCCGATCAGCCACGCAGCGCCCGCACGGAACAGCAGGTCCCTCAGCGTCGGGTTATCGCCACCGAGCACCGGCGGATTGACGCGGTCCCGGCTCGCGCCGGCCTGGCGTTCGAGAAGGAGCATCTGGAGGTGGATCGAGCGCGGCGAACGAAGACCCCTGACCCCACTGTCGGATGGCGACAGCACCCCGGCGCACCCCCTGCCTCGCACCCCGCGAGGCGGTCATCACGCACAACGTTCGGCGAGGCTCGCGCCATTCCCTTCTAGCGCGCAGCGATGCTCTTCGGGTGCGGCGCCTTGGGCGGCCGGCGCCTTTTCAGACCCCACCGCAAGACCTTGGCGAGCGCCTCCGCGACGATGCTCCGCGACATCTTCGACGCGCCCTCGCGGCGCTCGGTGAAGACGATCGGGATCTCCCCCAGCCGGAATCCGAGGATCCACGCCCTCCATGCCAGTTCGATCTGGAACGCGTACCCCTGGGACCGGATGTCGGTCATCAGGATCGCTTCGATGACCGCGCGGCGGTAGCAGCGGAACCCGCTCGTCGCGTCCGACAACGGAAGTCCGAGGAAGAGTTTCGCGTAGGCCGTTCCCGCGCGGGACAGCTTGCGCCGGGACGGGCTCCAGTTCCGCGTCTCACCACCGGGCACGTACCGGGAGCCGATCACGAGATCGTTGTCGGTGGCGCCGGCGATCAAGCGAGCGACGTCAGCCGGGTCGTGCGACAGATCGCTGTCCATCTCGATCAGAGCTTCGTAGCCACGTGCGAGACCCTCGCCGAACCCGGCGATGTACGCGGGCCCGAGCCCACCCTTGCCCGGCCGATGGAGGACGGTCACGCGCGCGTTCGCCGCGGAAAGCTCGTCGGCGATGGCTCCCGTCCCGTCCGGCGAGTTGTCGTCCACGACGAGAGCGTCCGCGTCGGGCGAGGACGCGAGAACGCCCGCGACGACCTCCCGGATGGTGCCGGCCTCGTTGTACGTCGGCAGGATGACGAGAGCCTTCACTGCGGCGGCTCCTCCTCATCGGGCGGCCTCTCGTAGCGCGACGCGATCTGTTCGGCGATCTTGCGGTCGGCCTCTTCCCGCTCGGATAGAACGCGTTTCATCGCCTCTTCGCCGCCCCAGAGCTCGACTTCGGCTTCCGAATAGCGCCGCTCGCGGCGGCGGCCCACCATGCGGGCCACGGTCGCGATCGCAGTAACCACGCCCAACCCCATGAACGCAAGCTCGATCGCGTCGCCGAAACGCGCATACGGAGTCTTCCCGTTCGCCAGCGGGACGGTGGCGCGAACGACGGCAGGCGCGAAGAGGCGCGACTGCTGCTGGATGCGGCCCTCCGCGTCGATCACGGCCGTGATGCCGGAGATCGCCGCGTGCATCACGTAGCGGCCTTCCTCCACGGCCCGCAGCTGGCTCATAGAGACGTGCTGGCGTGCGGCCGGGCTGCGGCGGAACGAGGCGTTGTTGGTTGTGACGACCAGAACCTGGGCGCCTTCGTCGACGAATCGCCGCACGAAGTTGGAGTACGTCGACTCGAAGCAGATCACCGAGCCGACCTTCGCCGAGCCGATATCGAAGGGCTCTGTCTTGGTCCCCGGGAGGCCATCCTGCGGGATCTGCTCCAGCGCCTTGATGTACCGACGCAGCCGCGGCCAGGGGACGTACTCGCCGAAGGGAACCAGATGCACCTTGTCGTAGCGGGCCGTCACGGGCCCCGCAGTACCGAAGAGAAGGTTCGCGTTGATGAACCGGTCGGGCCGGTCTTTGACGTCCAAGATCGCGCCCGCGATCAACGGCGCACCGACGCGCCGTACAACGTCTTCGATCCTGAGGCCGACGTCGGCGTTCGCGAGGGGATCACGATCGATCGCGTTCTCCGGCCACACGATGAGGTTCGGCGGGTTCGACGCGAGCTGCTCCGTCAGACGGATGTGGTTCTCGATGATCGTCAGATCCTCAGACCCGGTGCGCCCGGTGCGGGATGCGAAGTCGGTGAACGCGCGCTCCGGCACGTTGCCCTGGACGAGCGCGATGTCGAGCTCCCCCGCCCGCGGCCCGGCCAGCCCGAGCGGGAGCCACATCGGCCCGACCGCCACTCCCCCGG
>JBASRP010000194.1:0-4305 GCA_049273905.1 Actinomycetota bacterium | reverse complement strand
GGCGGAAGCCGCGCGCGGCGAGCGACGACTGGTTCGAGCAGGCCGGGCTCGACGGTGCGCCCCAGCCTGTGGTCGAGGTGGCCGCGTACGAGGCATCGGCGGCGTCGAACGGAAACGGGTCCAAGCGCGGCGACCAGATCTCGTTCGAAGCGTTCGGATCGAAGTCTGCTGAACGCGTGTCGCACGAGGAGGCCCATCCGCTCGTGCAAGCGCTCAACATCACCGTCAGGTTCGGGGGTCTGACCGCCGTCAACGACGTCTCTCTTACGGTGCGGGAAGGCGAGATCACCGGTCTCATCGGTCCGAACGGCGCGGGGAAGACGACTCTGTTCAACGCCATCCTCGGGCTCAACGATCCGGCCGCCGGTCGCATCGTTCTGTTCGGTGAGGACGCGACGCACCTGGCGCCGCACCTCCGCGCCGAGCTCGGCGTCGCGCGGACGTTCCAGGTCCTTCAGCTCTTCAACGAGCTGACGGTGTTCGACAACCTTCTCGTCGCGACGCATCTGCGGAACCGGTCGGGCGTCGGTTCCAATCTTCTCGCGTCCGCGCGGACGCTCTCCGCCGAGCGCGCGGCGCGCGCGCGGGTGACGCGGATCCTCGATCTGATGGGATTGACCGGCATCGCGAACGAGGGCGTCCGCAACCTTCCCTTCGGGACGCTCCGCATGGTCGAGCTCGCGCGCGCGCTGGTCACCGGCGCCAAGGTGATGATGCTCGACGAACCCGCGTCGGGGCTGAACGAGACGGAGACCGATCGAATGATGCACTTCGTCCACGGCGTGCGCGACCTCGGCGTCTCCGTGCTTCTGATCGAACACGACATCCGCATGGTGACGGGGGTGTGCGACTACGTGTACGTCCTCGATCAGGGCCAGCTCATCTTCGAGGGCACACCGCACGACGTCCGGCGCGACGAACGCGTCGTCGCCGCGTACTTGGGCGCTCCGGACGAGCCCGTCGAGGTGGCTCATGCGTGAACCTCGGATCGAAACAGCGGCGGCGCACACGGTAGTAACAGGGACGGCGGGTCGGGCCGCTCTCGGATCGCCGCCGGCGGCGGCTCAGGCCGCCGTTGAACGGCCCCCCGCCACCCTGTTCCTTCTACCGTCGCCGGTCTCTCCAAGCCTCGGCCGCGAGGACCGCGGCGCCCCGATCGAGACGGTTGCTTTCGTCCTCGAGAGAACGCAAGCAGCCGATCCGCGCGGCCCGCGGTCCTCACGGCCCGGCGTAAGAAGGAGCGCCTAGCATGCTCGCGGTCGAGGGCATCGACGTCTTCTACGGGCCGATCCAGGCACTTCGCGGCGTGAGTCTGCACGTGGACGAGGGCGAGATGGTCGCACTTCTCGGCGCCAACGGCGCGGGGAAGACGACGACCTTGCGGACGATCTCGGGTTTGCTCGCCCCGACCCGAGGAACGGTCCGGATCGGGGGTGAGCAGGCGACCGGCGTTCCGGCCCACCGCGTCGTGCGTCTTGGCGTCGCGCACATGCCCGAGGGCCGCGAGCTCTTCCCGGAGCTGACCGTCGTGGAGAACCTCCGGCTCGGCTATTGGCCGATCCGCAGCGAGAGGAACGGCGAGAGCGTCCTCATGGAACAGGTCATGGAGCTATTCCCGCGGTTGCGGGAGCGATCGGGCCAGGCGGCGGGGACGCTATCCGGCGGTGAACAGCAGATGCTGACGGCCGCGCGGGCGCTCATGAGCAAGCCCCGGCTGCTCCTAGTCGACGAGCTTTCCCTCGGCCTCGCGCCGATCATCGTTCAGCAACTGTTCGAGGCCCTCCGGCAAGTCAACCGTATGGGGACGTCGGTGTTGCTCGTCGAACAATTCGTCCATCTCGCCCTGCGCCACACCTCCCGCGCCTACGTCATGGCGCGCGGTCAGATCGTCCTCGAAGGCCCCAGCGGCGACCTCATCGCCAAGCCGGAACTGATGGCGGCCTACCTCGGCGATTCGGCCGAAGAACAGGACGGACGGGCGCCCGTCACGACGGATCGTTCGTCCGGCGCCTAAGCGCTCGCCGGGTCGAACTTCCGCCGCACGTCGTCTTCGAAGTCCATCAACGCGTCGCGCCCCTCCGCTTCGCGGAGCGCCTTCATGCGCGGATAACCGTTGGCGCGCTCGTCGGCCCACTCCCGTGCGAAAGCTCCGGAGGAGATCTCGTCCATCGACACACGCATCCGCGCGGCGGTGTCCAGGTCGGCGAAGCGCTCCGCGCGCGACATCGTCCCGTACTGGCTGGTTTGGGAGTGGAACTGCCACTGGCGCATCGGGCCGACCTCGCGCATCGCGCGGTACGTCCGCTCGATCTCGCCGGACAGATAGAACTCGGCGAGAACCGCTTCAAGGGGGATGCCTTGCTCCAAGAGAACCAGCGCGGCGTCGCGCCACACCTTCTGCAACGCGGGCCCGATGCCTTGCTCGACGAACAGGTCGATCAGCGCTTCCTGGCGGCAGGTCATTTCGACGGATCCGCGACGGGTCGCGCCGAGACCCCGCGCGAGTCCGAGAGCCACCGGCCACGCGTTCCCGGTGGCGTCGCGGTCGACACCGACGAACGCGATGAAGCCTTCGCCGTCGAGATACGAATCGCGCACCCCGACTCCGATCATGCGCGGCGCGACGAGGACGATGTCGATGCCGTCGGGGATCGAAACCTCGTCGAAGGCGATGGCGTACCCGCTCGCGAAGCAAAGGGCCGCGCCGGACTTGAGGGACGGCGCGACGCTCATTGCGACGGCCTCGCCCATCACCTCGTCGGGGATCAGCAGGCACACGACGTCGGCTCCGGTCACCGCCTCGGGGATCTCGTGCGCCGGGAACCCGTCGGCGTCCGCCTCTTTGCGCGACGTATCGGCGACGGTTCCGACGACGACGTCGAGCCCGGAGTCGCGCAGGTTGAGCGCCCACGACTTCCCCTGGTTCCCGTAGCCGATCACGGCGATCCGCTTGCCCGCGAGCGGTTCGAGCGGCGCGTCCGAATCGTGAAAGATCCTCGTCATCGTGTCCTCCCGCCGTTCGTGTGCGGGAGAGGCTACCCGGAAGCCGCTCTCGGCGAGGAATCTCGCCGCCACACCCTTGCGCCGCGACCAGATCGCTCCGAGACTGTGCGTGCATCGCCGGGGAGGACACGTGATGGTGCGTGCGCGTTTCGCGTTGCTGCTCCTTGCCGTGGCGTGGCTCCCGATCCTTCCCGCTTCCGGCGGCGGCGGCATCGTTCGCGAACCGATCTCTTTCTCCGTGACCAACCCACTCGCGCCGGGGCAGACGTTCACGATCAACGGGACCATGATCCGTCCGCGCGCGGGATGCACGGGCTCGGTGCTCCTTGCGATGCACGGCCTGTCGTACGGCGCATGGGCGTGGGACTTCCCGTTGCGACCCGACACATACTCGGTCGCGCAGGCCTTCGCGAAGCGCGGCTACGCGATGGTCGCCGTCGATCGGCTCGGGTACGGCACGTCCGCGGGTCAGGGGATGCCCGATCACCCGAACGGTTACACACTGACCGTCGAGGGGTACGCAGAGATGGCCGCGCAGATGGCGCGCCAGCTCCGCGCGGGCACGTATCACTCCGCGTCCCCCGCGCCGTTCGCGCATGTCGGTTTGATCGGGCACTCGGCAGGCACCGAGGTCGTCGAGCTCGCCGCCGGCCTGCACCCCGGCATCGCGGACGTCTTGATCGCGACCGCCTATACGCACGAGCCTTGGGTCAACAACTTCTGGCTCGAGCGCGAGTGGGTTCAGGGCGACAACGTACGTGCGTTGCAGAGCGACTACGAATACTTCGAGACAGACCCGGCCACGCGCGCGGCAGACTTCTACACAGAGAACGCCGACGCCGACGTGATCGCGCTGGACAACGCACGAGCGAATCTCACGCCTTCGGGTGAGGTCTTCACGATCAGTCCCCAGCCCTCACGGTTCGTGTTGTGGCGGATCGGTGTTCCGACGCTGGTCGTCCTCGCCGAGCGCGACGCCCTCTTCCCGGCGAGCTTCACCGCTCAGGAAAAACTCTATTTCGTCGGGGCGAGAGATCTCAGGTTCCTCACGGCGCGCGGCGACGGACACACCTTCTTCCTTCACCGGAACGCACCTGCGCTCAACAAGGCCATGGCGGACTGGCTGGGGGCGCGGTCTGGGGTTTTCCCGGCCTGCTGAACCCGTACGGTCGCTCCGGCAGGAATGAGCGCTCCGGCCGCGAAACCAGATACGACCGAGCGTTCGGAATATGCGACCACCGCGAAAGAAGCAATCCGCCCGGCGAGCCTTGCTCGCCGCCGTCGCGCTCGCCGCCCTCGCGG
>JBASRP010000168.1:0-2126 GCA_049273905.1 Actinomycetota bacterium | reverse complement strand
CAGCACGACCCCGAGCGAGTAGATGTCCGAGCGCGCGTCGACGGGACCCGCTTGCGCTTGCTCCGGCGAGAAGTACTGAGCCGTCCCGAGCACAGTCGCCGTCTGTGTCACCGTCTCGGACGACGCGGCGCGCGCGATGCCGAAGTCGGTGACCTTCACCTCGCCGTTCTTCGTCAGCAGGATGTTCGCCGGCTTCACGTCGCGGTGGACGATGCCGTGAGAGTGCGCGAACGCCAGCGCGGCGCAGACGTCGCCGGCCAGCTCTGCTGCGCGCTCGGGAAGGAGCGGCCCCTCTTCGCGGATGACGTCGCGAAGGGTCTTGCCTTCGATGTACTCCATGACGATGTAGTGCGTGCCGTCGTCCGAGCCCGTGTCGTAGACGCCCACGATGTTCGGGTGGTTCAGCGCGGCGGCGGACTGCGCCTCGCGGCGGAAGCGCGCGATGAAGTGCGGGTCACCGGCGAACTGCTGAAGGAGCGTCTTCACCGCGATCGTGCGTCCGAGAACGCGGTCGCGGCCGAGATAGACCTCGGCCATGCCGCCGGACCCGAGCCGTTCGTTCAGCTCATACCGGCCGGACAACACTTTCTCCGAGTTGACGCTCATCCGTTCCCTCGACCTTTGCCCTTCTTCCGCGGCGCTCCGGAGGACACCACGATATCGACCTCGTCGCCTTCCTTTACCGTCTCGCCCGCGGCGGGACTCGTGCGGATGACCTTCCCTTCTTCGACCTCCGTCGAGGTCTCGTGGGTCACCTTGCCGACCGTGAAACCGTTGTCTAACAGGAATTCCTTCGCCTCGTCCTCGTCTTCCCCCTTGAGATCGGGGACTTGTTGCCCCGCGGGCTCGGGCGGAACGCCGGAGGATACCGTGAGTTTGACCGTCTCGCCGCGCCCAAGTTCCGTCCCGCTTTCGTTGCTCTGCGTGAGGACCTCTCCCTCGGGACGGTCGCTCGCGACGTCGCTGATGTCGAGCCGCAGCCCTCGCTGATCCGCAGCTGCCTCTGCGTCCGCACGTTGCATGGCGACGAACTGCGGCACGGTCACCGTGCCGCCTCCATCGCTACCACCGGTGAGAGCGAGCGCGCCCATCACGATGAGACCGATAACGAGCGCCAGCATGATGGCGAAGAGGCCGAGGCGCTTGTACTCGCGCCGCCGCTTCTCCGCCACCGGACTGATCGGCGGTTCAGGCGCCGCCCGCGGGATCACCGACGTCGCGGCCTCCGCACCGGCGATGGGCAGCACCTCGGTCGGTTCGGGGTCCACGCGGACGGGAACGGTTGCGGGGGTCGCCTCGCCCAGCGCTTCCTCGAGCGCTTCGCGCATCGCGTCGGCAGAGGCGTAGCGATGCTCCGGCTCACGCGCCATCGCGCGCTCGACCACCTCGACCAGCGCCTTCGGCACTCGCCGGTACGCCGTGGTGATCGGCGGTGGGTCGTCCGTGAGACGCATCATCGCGACCGCGAGCGGCGTCTCCGCCTGGAACGGCTTCCGTCCCGACAGCACCTCGTAGAGGATCGCACCGACGGAGTAGAGATCGGACGCCGGGGTCGTGGCCTTGCCGCTCACCTGTTCGGGCGCCAGGTACTGCGCCGTGCCGATGACCATCCCGGTTTCGGTGATCGTCTGATCGGACGCCGCGCGCGCGATGCCGAAGTCCGTCACCTTGACGCCGCCGGCGACGGTCAGCATCACATTGCCGGGTTTCACGTCGCGGTGGATGATCCCCGCGTCGTGCGCGGCTTGCAACGCGGACAACAACGCCGCGGTGATGCGCACGGCCTCGCCGGGCTTGAGCCGCCCCTCGCGCCCGAGCCGGTCGGCGAGCGTCTCGCCATCGACGAACTCCATCACGATCCCGCGGCGGCCGTTGTCCATCACGTAGTCGTAGACGCCGGCCATGTTGGGATGCGAGAGCTGCGCGGCGACGAGCGCCTCGCGGCGGAACCGTTCGGAGACGACCGGGTCGTGGGCGAGCGCCTCGCGGAGGAGCTTCACGGCGACGTTGCGCTCGAGCAGCGTGTCCGTCGCGCGCCAGACTTCGCCCATGCCGCCGGCGGCGATGGGCTCCTCCAGCCGGTAGCGGTCGGCGAGAACGACGCCGGCGTTGTCCCTTCCGTTGCT
>JBASRP010000165.1:0-3592 GCA_049273905.1 Actinomycetota bacterium | reverse complement strand
GACGCGGCGCTCCGCAACCTCCACGTCGAGGAGATCGTGCTCACCGGTGTCTCCGTCAACGTCGCGATCCAAGCGCTAGCGTTCGAAGCCGTGAACCGCGGCTACCACGTCACGATCCCGCGCGACGCCGTCGCCGGCGTGCCGCCCGCGTATGCCGCGCAGGTACTTGACAACACGCTCTCCCTCGTCGCAGCGCTCACCTCCGTCGACGAACTCATCGGACGCTGGTCCTCCGCTGCCTGAGAACAGGTGCACCGACCTCACGGTTTGCGCGATGTGAGCAACCGTCGATAGAAAAGCGCTTCGTGCGCAGCGGGAGGCTCGGCCGAACCGCGAGGCGCGTGACCGCGGGGGCAGTTGCGTTCGTCTTGCTGGCGAGTGCTGCCGCCGCATCGCCTGCAGACACCAAAGAGAAGATCGCCGACGCGAAGCGTCGCCTCGCGGCGCTCCAGGCCTCGATCGCCTCCCGGCAGAAGGACATCGCGTCGATGCAACGATCGATGCGAACCCTCGCGGGAGCGGTGGCGAGCCACCGGCGAGGGTACGCGCAGATCCGCAGCGCTCTCGCGTCCACAAAAGCGCGGATCGTGGACAACGAGGCCCGCTACCAGACGCTCCGCGGCCTGATCGACGCAGCCGCCGCGGACGCCTACACGCGAGGCCAGACGTACGTGATCGAGGCAGTTCTCGATTCGGAATCGATGTCGGACGCCGCGGACGTCATGTCGTACTCCCGGGCGATCACACGACGGAACCTCGAGCTCATCGACCAAGCGCGGATGATCGGCGCACAGCTCGCGCAACAGAAGAGGCGGGAGTCGGAGCTCGCGGACCAGAGCCGGGCCGCGCTCACCCGGTTGTCGGACGAGCAGGCGGAACTGTTCACGGCGTTCGCTGATAGCCAAACGAAGCTCGCGGGATTGGCGCGGGACCGGGTGCAGCTCGGCACGCTCCTCATGCGCCTGCGGTCGCAGCTTCGTGCCGAGGAGCTTGCGGCCGCCTTCGCCGCGGCGAACGGCGGCACGCCGATCTCGTTCGGTCGGTGGGCGGAGGCATTCCTCGAATACATCCACGTCCCGGTCGCGCGGAACAACCTTGTCGTGATGGTGGCATGGCAGTGGGCGGAATATACGGACGCCCGATGGAACCCCCTCGCAACCACGTACCCGATGCCGGGGTCGACGTCGTTCAACTCGCACGGAGTCCGCAACTACGCGTCGTTGAAGCAAGGCCTCGAGGCGACGACGCGCACCCTCCGCCACGCGGGTTACGGCTACGAAGCGATCCTCGCCAACCTGGCCCGCAACGCCGATCCGATGACGACGGCGCGCGCGATCAACGAATCGCGTTGGTGCCGCGGCTGCGCAGACGGCGAGTACGTGATCGGCCTCATCGATGCCGTCGAGAAGTACTACGACGACTACGCCTCGAAACGCGGCTAGTCAGTCAGATTCAGAAGTCGTCCGCGAAATCCCACGCTCGCAGAACGCCAGGCTCGAGCCGCAGCGTTACCACGCGATCGTTCGGGTCCGAGGAGTACACCTCGGCGGCCTCGTCTCCGAGATAGCGCGCGGCGATCCGTTTCTGGATCGCGGCCGCGTCCTCCTCGACGAGTCGCGCGGTGCCGCGCAGCTCGAGTCCGCGGTACGGCGGATCGTCCTCGTAGAGTGCGATCGACGCGCGCGGATCGTTCGTCACGTGCCGCGCCTTGACGTCGCCGGGCTCGATCGTCACGTTGAACCCGCCGTCGTGCCACTCGTGCCAGACGGGGGAGAGCAGAACGGTTCCATCGCGCCGGTACGTCGCGAGTGTCGCCACGATCGGCTGCGAGACGAGATCGCCGAGCGGTTCGACCTCCGTGTACTTCCGCACGCGCCGGACTCTATCTGGTTCGCATCTCGTGACGGCGGCCCGGGCCACGGTCGAGGAAGAGCAGCGCCGGCACGCCGACGGCGATCACGGCCACAACGATGATCCCCAGCAACGGGGCGAGGAAGAGAAGCAGAGAGAGTGCGACGACGACGGCCGCAGCGACGAGGAGCGTCCTTTCCGACATCAATATCCTCCCGTATCGGGTCCCCCACCCATTACCCCAGCGTGCTGTGGACGGAACCACGCCGGGAGAAACCGCTGCTGAGAGCGACATCCGGGTTGCTCCTATTGACAACGTTCGCGCAGAGCAGGCAACCTCAGACGCCGTGGTTGTCGACCGTTCGGGGGCTTCGCGCACCGTGTCTCGCAGAACGATCAAGCGCGACGACGCGCAGCTCCTCGCCGAACATGCACCCGGGCTGCTCGCTCGCCTGCAGGTGCTCACGGGCGCGCTCGGAGGAGCCCTCACGGAAGATGATGTTGCGCGCGTCCTCGTCGAGCACGGGGTTGAGGCACTCGGCGCCGCGGCCGGGGTCGTCGCGATCGACCGCGGCGACGGCTCGCTGAGGGTCGCCGCGTCCCAGGGGTACCCGGACGAGTTGATGGAGCGGTGGCGCGAGATTCCGGCCGACGCCCCGGTGCCGATCGCCGACAGCTTCCGCCAAGGCCGGCCCATCTTCATCCTGTCGCTCGAGGAGCGCGACCGCATGTACCCCGCTCTCGCCCAGGAGGAGGCGACCAACCGCGCCTTCCTCGTCGTTCCTATCCTCCTTGAAGATCGGGCGCTGGGCGCGCTGGCGCTGAGCTTCGCTGAACCGAAGGCGCTGCTCGACGTCGACAAGACGTTCATGCTCGCCGTCGCCCAGCAGGCCGCGGTGTCGATCGAACGCGCCCGGTTGTATGACGCCGAGAGAAGCGCCCGGCACCTCGCGGAAGCCGCGACGGCGGGGGAGCGCGCCGCGCGCGCGCAAGCGGAGAAGGTTCGCGACCAGCTCTCGTTCCTGTCCGAGGTCAGCGGCGTGCTCGCAAAGAGCCTCGACCATCGCGACGCGATCGCCGAGCTCGGCGCGCTCGCCGCCGGGCGGATCGCGGACTGGTGCGCGATCGATCTTGTGGCCGATGCGGGCAGCATCGAGCGCGTCGTGGCCCGGCACGCGGAGACGGTTGCCTTGACGCCGGTGGAAGAGAAAGCGGTCGATTGGCCGATCGACCCCGACCTGCCCGTCGGCTCACCAGCAGTCATCCGGAGCGGTCGCCCCGAGCTTTACCCGGAGATCTCGTCATCATTCGCCGATGAGATCTCGCAGGATCCGACGGAGCTTGAGATCCTGCGATCGATCGGGATCACGTCCGCGTTGATCGTTCCCATACAAGCACGCGGCCGGACGCTGGGCGCGATGACGCTCGTCTCGACGCGCGAGGACAGGCACTACGATCGCGAGGATCTCGACTTCGCGATGCTCGTGGCTCTGCGGGCGGGCGTCGCGACGGACAACGCGCGCCTGTATAGCGCCGCGCGCCGTTCGGATGAGGATTCCCGTTTCCAGCGGTTGCTCCTCGAGAGTCAGAGCGAGGCCACGATCGATGGGATCCGCGTCGTGTCGGCCGACGGCCACATCCTGTTCGTGAACCAGCGCTGGCGCGATATGTGGGGCTATGGCAACGAAGAGCTCATGGGGATGCACGAAGAGGATGTATTGCAGCGCGTGATCCCGTTGGT
>JBASRP010000160.1:0-20905 GCA_049273905.1 Actinomycetota bacterium | reverse complement strand
CGTCAGGGCCGGGACCCACAGCCCGCCCCGCGCGGCGCCGGGTTGCCGGTACTCGGTCGAATGCTCGTCGCTGACGCCGGTGAAGCCGACGCGCCAGCCCGCGTTGAGGCACGCGTTCATCGCGTTCGGACGCCCGCGCTCGGAGTACCAGAAGAAGTCCGGCTCGTCGTAGCCGTTCGTGTTGAAGGCTTCGAACATCGTGACGCGCGCCGCCGCGCCGGCGTGGTAGGTCCACTTCTCGAAGTCGCCGAAGTCGTTCGGGTGGTTGAAACACGCGACGCCGTCGCTGCCGCCCTCGGTCAGCCTGGTGTCGGGCGATGCCGCCAGCCAGTTGTAGAACGGCCGGATCGAGGCCGTGTCCGGCGCAGCCTCGAACAGATCGGCGATCGGCTGCGTCTGCGGGATCAGCTGGTCGAGCTCCGACATCGCCTGCGGGGTGATGAACGCGTTCTGATGCAGTGGATCGGTGAACTTGCTCGAGAACCAGACGTTGAGATGACCGAGCGTCGCCCCGCTGTACTCGAACCCGCGGAACGACACGAACTCGCCGGGCGCGTACGCGGCGTCGGCGAAGTCCGCCATCGCCGCCCAGTCTGGATCGTTGATGCCTTCGACCTTGTGACACCCGCCCTCTTCCCACCCCGGACATGTCAGCTCGCCGTGACCCTTGCCGCTGATCGCGTGCTCGGTCATGCAGGCGACGTCGATACCTCGCGCATGGATCGTCTGCAAAGCGGTGTGAGGATCGCCGAGCGCGTCGCCCGAGATGAGGCTGTGGTTGTGGAGGTCGGTCGACACGAGCATGAGGCCGCTCGACGACGGGAGCTTCGAGCGGCGTGCCGCGCCGGTAGCGGCGCCGAGCCCTCCGAGGGTCCCAGCTAGCGACGGGCGCGCGACCAGCAGCCCGCCCAGCCCGGCGAGCGCCTTCAGGAAGTCGCGGCGTTCCATGCCCGTCGTTTCGGCGAGCGCGAGCCCAAAACCTCCCCGGCCCGAGGACGGGAAAGCGGAATTACGGCGCCAGTACGACCGGGAAGTTCTCGAGCCCGCGGAGGTTCAGTCGTCCGTTGTACGTGGGGTCGCCGCTCAACTCGAGGTCCGGGAAGCGCTCGATGAGCGACCCGATCGCCACCTGGCCTTCGACCCGCGCGAGCGCAGCGCCCAGGCAGTAATGCGCGCCGCCGCCGAACGACAGGTGCTGATGGGCGTCCGGGCGGCTGATATCGAGCCGCTCCGCGTCGTCGCCGAAACGCGCCGGATCGCGGTTCGCGGACGCGAGGACGAGCGCGCAGAACGCGCCCTTCTCGATCATGCGACCGTCGATCTCGAGATCGGTGAGCGTGATGCGTCGTGACATCTGCACCGGACTGTCATAGCGAAGGAACTCCTCGATCGCGCCGGGGATCAGCGCCGGGTCCGTTTGCAACCGCCGCATCTCGTCGCGGTTCCGCAGCAGCGCCAGGACCCCGTTGCCGATCAGGTTCACCGTCGTTTCGTGTCCGGCGATGTACAGCAACACGACCTGCTCCACGAGCTCGTTGTCGGACAGCACGTCGCCGTGCTCCTCGGCCGCGATCAGCGCCGAGAGCAGGTCGTCGCCCGGCTCCTTGCGTTTCATCGCGATCAGTTCGCTGACGTGGTCGAACATCTTGTCGCTGGCCTCGACGATCCGCTGGACGAGCTGCATGTCCACGAGTGGCTCGAGCGTGCGGACGATCAGACCCGACCACTCGCGCAGCTTCTCGCCGTCCTCGTTGGTGACGCCGAGCATCTCGGAGATGACCGCGAACGGGAGCGGGAATGCGAAATCGTGGATCACATCCATGCTGCCCCGGTCGCGAGCGGCGTCGAGCAACTCGTCGACCAGCGTGGCGACGCGCGGGCGCAGTTCCTCGATCACGCGCGGCGTGAAGGCTTTCGTGACGAGCTTGCGCAGGCGGGTGTGGTCGGGCGGATCGCGGCTCAGCATCGACCTTTCGCCGCGGTTCTCTTGTTCGCGGTCGCCGATCACGTTCTGGATCATCTGATCGATCGCGGTCGGGTGCGCGTTCTTGTCTTCGACGCTGAGGCTGGGATCCTTCAGGAAGCGGAGGATGTCGTCGTAGCGGAAGAGCACCCAGAACTCGAGCGGCGTTCGATGGATGGGATCGGCCGCCCGCATCGCGGCGTACTGCGTGTACGGGTCCTCGATGAAGCCGGGTTCGAACGGGTTGTAGGTGACCGTCGTCTCCGTCATGCCTCTCTCCTCGCCGCAAGATCGGGAACGGCCAGCGCATCGACCATACGATCGACGGCGGCGCCCGCTTCCTCGCGCGCCTTCTTCTTGTCTGCCGCCTTCGCGATGACCATCGCGGCCTCGCCGAGCATCGCAAGCGCGAGGTGTGCGGTCATGTCGACGTTCTCACCGCGGATCGCGCCGGCGTCGGCGGCCTGCTGCATCACTTGCTTCGTCAGGCCGAAGGCGTATTCCTCGTCGATCTCCCGCCAGCGTTCCCAGCCGAGCACGGCAGGGCCGTCGATCAGCGCCACCTGCTGGATGTGCGGGTCCATCGCCATGTCCAGCCACATCTGACATCCCGCCCGGAGCATCTCGAGAGGGTCGGTCTCCGTCATCGCGGCCTTGGCGATCTCCTCGAGGCATTTCTGCTCGCCCATGCGGTACACGGCCTCGAAGAGCGCCTCCTTAGATAGGAAGTGGTGATAGAGCGCGCCCTTGCTTACGCCGGTGCTTTCGAGGACCTCGTCGATGGAGACATCGTCGTACCCGCGGTCGCCGAAGAGTTCGGCCGCGACCTCGATCAGCCGGGCTCGGGTTGCTTCGCCCTTCTCTGCCCTAGGCCCCACCAGGCCTCCTTTAGGAAGTCTTGACATACCGACGGTCGGTTTCTAACATACAGACCGACGGTCGGTTTCCATCGTACAACGCTCCGGCCGGGGTTGGGAAGCCCCGCCGGGGCGGCGAAGGGAGGGTCGTTCATGGCGACGACAACGCACGAGATGCCGTCGATCGGTGATCCGGCTCGGCCCCGCGCGGTCCTCCGCCTCAACGCGCTGGCCGCGGTGGCCGCCGGGTCGATGATGCTGCTCTTGGCCGGTCCGCTGGCGCGGATCCTCGGGTTGGAAGGTCGCGGCCTGCTCGCGGCGGCGGGTCTCATCCTCGTGGCGCTCGGCTCGGACGAGCTCTTCATCGCCGTACGGCGAGGTTTGCGGCGCGCGCACCTTTACCTCGTCGCGTTCGCGGATCTCGCCATCCTCGGTGCGGGCGTGGCGTTCCTCGCGGCCGGCCCGGCGGCGCTCACCTTCCTCGAGCGCGGGATCGTCGCCGTGGCGGCCGTTGCGCTCGGGTGGTTCGCCATCGCGGTTTGTCGCACCGCGCGGTTGCTGCCGTAGCGCTTCAAAACGAGAGGTGCGCCGAATCTCTCGGCGCACCTCTAGTTTTGTGGGCCTATCGCTGCTGGATCTTCTTCTGGATACGTTCCTGCCGCTCGCGGATCTCCGGCGTGATGATCTCGTCGAAGTCCTCGAGCCCGGTGACCGGTCGGACTGTGATCTCGACGCCACCGTCGAACGGCGCCTTCTTCATCCACTGGAGCACTTCGTCGAGCGACTTCGCTTCGAGCTCCCAATAGCCGGCGACGAGCTCCTTGGCTTCCGCGAACGGGCCGTCGAGGACGGTCGCCTTGCCGCCCTCGAAGCGGATGCGCTTGCTCTCGGCCATCGGCGCGAGGCCGGCCCCCTCGACCATCAAGCCGGCGTCGGCGAGCTTCTCGTTGAACTTCGTCATCTCGTCGACCTGCTCGGTCGACGGGAGCTGTCCGGCTTCCGAATCCTCGCTACCCGGGACAAAGACCAGGAACCTCGGCATGATCTGTTCCTCCCTCCGCTTCGCGTCGGGCCCCGGCCATTCCGGCCGGTACGAGCCCTCTTTCATATGAGACGTCGGAGCCGGGCCGGATTCATCGACATCCGCTCCGACTCTACTTTCCTGCCGTCCCGCGCATCGATTCGGCCAGGTCAGGCGAGGTCCTCGCTCGGTTCCTCCACTGGCTCTCGCAGGGCCTTCGCCGACTTGAAGACGCGGAACAGCACCAGCAGTGACGGCAGCAGCAGGACGCCGCCCGCGATCAATCCGACGAGGATCGCGCGCAACGCGGGCTCTAAGGCCGCCGCGTCCCGCACGGTCAGGTCCGGTACCACGAGGTACGGCCACTGCGAGGCGCCCCAGCCGGCCAGCACCGCTCCGACGGCGAGGATCGCGCCGGCGCGCGCGATCAGGTAGCGCCGGCGTTGCAGGCCGGCCAGACAAGTGAGTCCGCCGGCAACAGAGAGGAGGACGAACGGCAAGCCGCGGTGCCGCATGCCGTGCCACAGATGCGGCGCGTCACTGCTGATGATGAGGACACCGGCGAGTGCGAGCGCACCGGCTGCGACGCCGATGATGAGCGCGCGGCGCCGGAAGGTGTCCTCGAGATCCCGCGCGCCTTGCGCGCGCGCCTCGACGGTGAGGTATGTCGCAGCGAGCCACGCGCAGATCGTCAGGCCGAGGAAGCCGGTCAAGAGCGGCAGCGGTTGCAACCAGACGCGCAGCGCGTCGGCAGTTATGTGCGGACCGTCGATGTGGATGTCGCCGTTCGCGATCGCGCCGGCGGCCGCGCCGAGGACGAACGGCGTGATGATCGACGCGACGCTGAAGACGCTCGTCCACGTCCAGCGCCAGCCCGACTCAGGCTCGCTGTGCGCGCGGAAGGCGAACGCGGATCCGCGGAGCACGATGCCGAGCAGCGCGATGCTGAACGGCACGTAGAGCGCGACGGCAAGCGCCTCGAACGCCGGCGGAAACGCGGCGAACAAGCCGGTAATCACGAAGATCAGCCAGACGTGGTTCGCTTCCCACACCGGCGCGATCGTGGCGGCGATCATCTCGCGCTGTTTCTCTTTGGACGGGCCACTCGCGAGCGCGGTCAGCACGCCGCCGCCGAAGTCGGCTCCGCCGAGGAGCGCGTACAACGTCAGCCCGACCCAGAGGACGGCGAGGATCGCGATCTCGTTGCTCACGCGTCCTCCGGTTTCGGCTGGCGCGCCAGTCGCAGGAGCAGCCACGAGCACGCGATCCCCAGCAGGATGTAGACGACGACCGTTGCGAGGAGCTCCCAGCCGACCGGCCGGCTCGTGACCGCGTCGCGCGTGCGCATCACGCCCTGGACGATCCACGGCTGGCGGCCGATCTCGGTCACCATCCACCCGCACTCGATCGCCAGGAACGCCGCAGGGCCGCCGATCGTCGCCGCGCGCAGGAACCACCGAGACCGCGGCAGCACTTTCTTTCGCATCCAAACGGCCGCGAACCACGCGCCGAGCGCCAGCAGGCCGAAGCCGCTCGCGACCATGATCTGGAAGGCGAAGTGGACCGGCACTATGTTCGGCCGCAGCTCTTTCGGGACGTCCTTGAGCCCTTTCACGACGGCGTCGGCGTCGCGGTAGGCGAGCCACGACAAACCCTTCGGGATCTCGAGCGCGAAGCGCGTGCGTTCCTCGCTCGGGATGGGGATCCCGCCGATGCGCAGGGGCGCGCCGGCCTCGGTATCCCATTGTCCTTCGAGCGCGGCCAGCTTCACGGGTTGCTTGTCCGCGACGAACCGTGCCGCCCAGTCACCGACGACGATCTGCACGGGCGCCAGCACGGCGCCGAGCGCCAACCCAACCGCCAGCGCCCGCTTGTGGTACGCGTCGCGCCGGCCGCGCAGCATCCCGACGGCGTAGACGCTCGCGATCGCGAACGCCGTTGCCATGTACGCGGCGATCATCATGTGCGTCGTCTGCACGGGGGTTCCCGGGTTGAGCATCGCCGCGATCGGATCGACGGCCGTCACGTGCCCGTCGGGCGCGACCTGGAAGCCGGCCGGCGTGTTCATCCACGCGTTCGCGGTGACGACGAACCACGCGCTCGCGGCGCCCGACAGCGCGACCGGAACGGCCGACAGCAGATGCGCGCGCGGCGAGACACGATCCCACCCGTAGAGGTACACGCCGAGAAAGATCGCTTCGATGAAGAACGCGAACGCTTCGAGCGCGAAGGGCAGGCCGAAAACCCCGCCGAAGCGTCCCATCAGGCGCGGCCAGAACAGTCCCAGCGCGAACGACAGGACGGTGCCGGAGACGGCGCCGACGGCGAAGAGGATCCCGAACGCCTTCGACCACCGGCGCGCCAGCGCCATCCAGATGGGATCGCCGGTCCGCAGCGCGCGCCACTCGGCGAACAGGAGGAAGAGCGGCAGTCCGACGCCCAGCGACGCGAAGATGATGTGGAAGCCGAGCGAGACGGCCATCTGGATCCGCGCCGCCAGCAGCGACGAAATGGCCAGCACGAGAAGCACTCTAGCGACTTACCACTTGCCCCATCATCTCCGAGAATCGCCTGCTCGCCGACGGCGCGCTATCGTCGCGACGACCGATCGGAGGTTCGGTGTTCGCGACCGAAGCGCTACAGCTCGCACGCTGGGAGAGCTTCTACGTGATCGTCGGCTCCTCGGCCGGCGCGCTGACGGGCCTCCAGTTCGTCGTCATCGCGCTCCGGCAAGAGACATTGAACGAGAGTGCGCGTCACGCGATCCGGGCCTTCGGCTCGCCGACGATCGTTCACTTCACGACCGTGCTCGCGCTGGCGGCGATCCTGAGCATCCCCGAGCACACACACGCGTCCTTGGGCGCGACGGTTCTGATCATCGCAACGGGATTGCTCCTGTACGTGCTGTGGGCGTTCCGCAAGGCCCGGCAACAAGACGTGTACACGCCGGACCTCGGCGACTGGATCTGGCACTACTGCCTGCCGTCACTCGTGTACGTCGGCATGATGGTCGCCGGCGCGTCGGCGTGGCATTCCCCGGATACGACGATGACCGTCGTATCCGCAGGAGTGCTGGGCCTGCTCATCATCGGCATCCACAACGCGTGGGACGCCGCGGTATGGATCGTGATCAACCGGTCCGGCCCGCAAGACGGCTGACCCGGTCCCAAAAGCCCAGCTCAGGCCATTACTTGCGAGATCGCGTCTTGACGTATTCCAATATGGGTATACGATGTGAAACATGGCCAGGGCGGCAACGACGGCGGATGCGTTCAACGCGGTTGCCGAGCCTCGCCGGCGGCAGATCCTGGACGTCCTCGCCGGCGGGGAGCGCCCCGTGAACGATCTCGTCGGGCGGCTCGGCCTGGCGCAGCCGCAGGTCTCGAAGCATCTGCGCGTCCTGCGGGAGGTGGGACTGGTGGAGGTGCGTGACGAAGGCCGGCAACGCCTCTACCGATTGAACGGCACGCCGCTGAAATCGATCCACGACTGGGTCAAGAACTACGAGCAGGCGTGGGAGGAGCGGTTCGCGGCGCTGGACGAAGTGTTGGAAGAGCTCAAGAAGGAGGAGGGAGATGAAAGCGATGGCGAGTAGCGGGACGGCGGTCCTGACGCTTCCGACGGACACGCAGATCCTCATCACACGTGAGTTCGACGCGCCCAAGCACCTGGTCTACAAGGCGTACACCACGCCGGAGCTGGTGAAGAGGTGGTGGCACGCGAAGCGCGGTGAGGCGACGATCGCCGACATCGGGCTTCGCGTCGGCGGCAAGTGGCGGTACGTCATGGTGACCGAAGGCGGTTTCGAGGTCGCGTTCCACGGCGAGTATCGCGAGATCGTTCCGAACGAGCGACTCGTGACGACCGAGGTCTACGAGGGCGCACCGAACGCCGAGGACAACCCGACCCTGAACACGCTGACGCTCACCGAGAAGGACGGCCGGACCACGATGACGCTCCTTACGGAGTGTCCGAGCCGCGAGGTGCGCGACATGATTATCGATTCCGGCATGGAAGGCGGTCTGCAGGATGCGCTGGACCTGCTGGAGGAGCTCGCGATCTCGCTCAACTAGCGCGGGCAGAACGTCGAGAGGCTGATAGTGATGCCGAGCTACACGTTGGTCTACGGCGACGACAAGAACCTCGTGCGGCAGACACTGCACGGCGTCGTGCTCGAGCGGGAGGACGGCTGGCTCGTGGTTTTCCGCGGCAAGGACGTCATCCTCCGGCTCCGCGAGGAGCACGTGCGTTCGGTCGAGCCGTTCCGGGAGAGCTAGCGGCTTGCGGCCCGCTGGTATTGCCGCACCGACAGCGGGATGAAGATCGCCAGGATGATCCCGACCCAGAGCAAGGTGTAGATCACCGGGTGCCGGAGCGACCACGCGTGGGAAGCCGTGGCTCTCGGATCCGTGTTCCCGAACGCCTCCCGCGCGGCTTGCGCGACCGACGAGACCGGGTTCCACTCGGCGATGCTGCGCAGCACCCCGGGGAGGGTAGGGCTGGGAACGAACGTGTTCGCGATGAATGTCATCGGAAAGATGACCATGAACGACGCGTTGTTCACGACTTCGACGCTGGGAACGATCAAGCCGACGTACGCCATGATCCACGAGATCGCGTAGGCGAAGAGCAGGATCAGCAGGAAGCCGCCGATCGCCTCGAGGATCGAGTTGTGGATCTTCCAGCCGATGAGCAGACCCGTTATCGACATCACCACGAGCGATATCGAGTTGTTGACGATGTCGCTCGCGGTGCGCCCGATCAACAACGCGGAGCGCGCCATCGGAAGCGATCGGAAGCGGTCGATGATGCCCTTCTGCATGTCGTCCGCGAGGCTCGCGCCGGTGAACGTCGCGCCGAAGATCACGGTCTGACAGAAGATCCCGGCGACCAGGAACTCGCGATACGAGAGCTTCTCCCCGACGTCGCCGATGGCGCTGCCGAAGATGTACGCGAACAGAAGCACGAACATGATCGGCGACATCGTCGTCCAGACCAGAACGTCGGGGAGTCGCCTGGTTTTCCTGAGATTGCGTCGCGCGACGATCGCGCCGTCGGCGAGCGCAGCTGCGAACCCGCTCATCGCACCTTCTCCTTCGTTCGGGCCTTGCCGCGAGTCGCTGAGGCATCGTCTGAGGGCGTTTCCTCCTCGGCCGCGTGACCGGTCAGAGTGAGGAACACGTCGTCGAGCGTCGGCCGCCGCAGACCCAGGTCGAGCACGCGAACGCCGCGCGACTGGAGTTTGGTCGTCACGTCCTTCAGCGCGTCCACGCCGGAGGAGACAGCGGCGGTGATGCGCCTGGTTTCTTCGTCGATCTTTACGCCGTCCTGACCACAGAGTTCGATCATGACCTGCTTCGCCACTTCGAGGTCGGACGCGTCCCCCACGACAACCTCGACGCGCTCGCCTCCGACCTTGTTCTTGAGCTCGTCCGCCGTCCCCTCCGCGATGATCCGGCCGCGGTCGATGACGACGATGTCGTCGGCGAGGCGTTCGGCCTCCTCCATGTACTGCGTCGTGAGCAACAGCGTGCTGCCTCCACGCACCAGCTCGCGGATCGTCTCCCACATCGTCAGCCGGCTCCGCGGGTCCAGGCCCGTGGTGGGCTCGTCGAGGAAGACAACGTCGGGCGACGCGACCAGCGCGGCGGCCAGATCGAGGCGCCTGCGCATCCCGCCCGAGTAGGTCTTCGCGATGCGGTGCGCCGCGTCGTTGAGGTCGAACCGATCCAGCAGCTCGCGCGCACGCGCTTGCGCCTTCTTGTTGCCGAGGTGGTAGAGGTGCCCCACCATCTCGAGGTTCTCGTAGCCGCTCAAGTACTCGTCGACGGCAGCGTTCTGTCCGGACAGGCCGATCTTCTCGCGGACCTTGTCGGGGTACTTCAGGAGGTCGATGCCTGCGACCTCGACCGAACCTGCGTCCGGCGTCAGCAGCGTGGAGAGGATCCGGATCGCGGTCGTCTTCCCCGCGCCGTTGGGGCCCAGGAGGCCGAGCACGGTGCCCTTGGGTACGACGAGATCGAGACCGTCTAAGGCAGTCACCTTGCCGTACCGCTTGACCAGCCCAGACGTACGGATCATGTCCGACACGCGGATGCCTCCTCTGGTGGATCCCTTGGCCTAAAGACTAAGACCGACCGACGACACGAAACTCATCGCGTTTTCCGTCCAGCCGCCAGCGATGCTAAAGGTATCTGAGCCGGTGCACAGGAGGTAGCGGTGAGTCCTCGATCGATGAAGCTCGGAGTTCCGGCCAGGGAACTAAATGATGCGGACTTGAAGCGGCAGATGCGCTACATGTGGAAGACGCGAGAGGCAACCGTTCTTCACGGCGGCCAGCAAGCGATCGCGACCCGCACGCATCGGATGATCGAACTCGAACTCGAGTTCATCTATCGCTTCCCGCAAGAGACGGAGGCATCTCCTTCAAGAACACGCCGAGGTTCCCGCGCGCGAAGCGGCCAGTCCAGCGGCACGAGGCGAGGCTAGTTCTTACTCGACGGGAAGCTGCTCGGAGTCTCGAGCGTGCGGAGACTCGGTATCGTCGTGGTGCGTGTCCACGTCGCGTTCGCCAGGATCTCGCTACGGCCACACGGATCCTTGTTGAGGGGCGTGAAGTGCAGGCCCTTCGTATCGACACTCCACCGGTATCGCCCGACACCTTCCGGCAGTTCGAAGCGACACCCGCTTCCATTGAAGAAATCGATCTCATCGCCGTCGACGACGATGTTTCCAAATGCGGACTGCGACGGCTGAGTCACCGTGTATCCGTTTCCGTTGATCGTTGTGCGCGATGGGACGGAATCGAAGAACCATGTGCCTTCCATCGCTGCTGGAGCCGGTCCGCCGGGCGGCCAGGATGCAGAAGGCGATGGGCTCCGTATCGCCTGTGTTGCGCCTCCGCCGCTGCACGCGATCAAGACGGCGCCGAGGGCGAGCACAGAGAGAATCGATCTCGCGCGCAGCATCGTGTCCAGTCTAAACCTGACGCTTAAACGCGCGTGCGCCCCGCCGAGAAGCCGGCGGAGCCGCATCGGAGGCGGGTGATGGCGCATCCTGGCCGCCTCATGACGAGGATGAGACGGACCTACATAGAGGGCGATCGGATCGAGCGAATCCTCGCGCGCGTCCGTGCGATCCCGCGTGGCTTCGTGCGGACGTACGGGGATATCGATCGGCGCGCACCTCGTCTCGTCGGACACGTGCTGGCGACGACCAACGAAGACCTCCCTTGGCATCGTGTCGTGCGATCGGATGGAAGCGTGGCGGTCGGTCGCCGGCAGCTCGCGCTTCTGCGGCGTGAAGGCGTGCCGATCCGAGGGAACCGGGTCGATATGCGCGAGGCCCGGCTGCCGGACTAGGTCTTCTTCGCGCGGCTGCGCGATACGCGCGGAGGCTCGCCCGGCTGCTTCGGATAGACGGGCGGCCAAGGCGCGTCCATCAGCCCGTTCGCCATGTCGCGCTCGTGCATCGCGAGCATCGGCTCGAGCGACTGCGGAGCGTCGTTCATGTCGGCCCATGGGTCGGCGACGTCCTTGAGTCTTGCGGGCAGGCTCGCGATGGTTAGTTCGTCGGGATGGATCGCGTCGATCTCGTCCCAGTGAAGCGGCGTCGAGACCTGCGCGCCGGGCCGCGCGCGAACGCACCACGCGCCGAAGACGGTCTTGTGCGGCGCGTTCTGGTTGAAGTCGACGAAGATGCGCTCGCCGCGATCCTCTTTCCACCACTCCGCCGTGAGGACGTCCGGGCGCCGGCGCTCGAGCTCGCGCGCGACGGCGACGGCCGCCGACCGAACCTGATACGAGTCCCACCGTCGTTCCAGCCGCACGTAAACATGGAGCCCGCGATTGCCCGTCGTCTTCGGATAGCCGGTAACGCCGAGCTCATCGAGAAGCGCTCGGAGCTCGCGCGCCGCCTCGCGGATTTGCGTGAAGTCCGTGCCCGGCTGCGGATCGAGATCCAGGCGCAGCTCGTCGGTGAACGCGGGATCGTCCGCGTGATACGGCCAGACATGGAAGCCGAGACATCCGAGATTGACGGCCCACGCGATGTGCGCCAGATCGGCCGCCACCAGCGCGCGCGATTCTGTTCCGTTCGGCGTGCTGACCGTCGCGGTCTGCAACCACTCCGGCGCCGAGTCGGGGACGCGCTTCTGATAGAAGGACGATCCGGTGGCGCCGTTCGGATAGCGCTCGAGAAGGAGCGGCCGGCCGCCCATGGTGCGCATCAGGGGCTCTGCGACTCGAAGGTAATGGTTGACGAGATCCAGCTTCGTCTCGCCACGCTCCGGAAAAAAGACCTTCTCCGGGCTCGTGATCCGAACCTCCCGCCCGGCGATCTCGAGGCTCTCCTCGCTCTTTTTTGCCACGATGCCGATAGTAGCCGCCGCGCATGGAGGTCGGCGCCGCACAGATGGGTATGTCACAGGACGAACCGCTCGACCGTCTTCTAGAGTAAGAGCATGGGTCGCCCGATAGAAACAGCAGGTCGCGAGGCCCTCGTCGGGCCGTCGATGCGCGCCGATTTCGCCGTGCGCGCGTTGAAGATCGCGGGTGCGTTCTTCGCGTTCGCAGTCCTCTTCCACAATTCAGATCACGCCCGCCGCGGTGGCGAATCGGTGACGACGGATGTCTTCTGGATCGGAAGCCTCGCGATCATCCTGGAAGTCGGCGTCGTCGCCCTCATCTTCGGCGATCACCGGGACGCGGCCCTCGCAGCGACGCTGGTGGGATTCTCGTTGGCCGTCGGTTACGTCGTCGTGCATTTCACGCCCGACCGCGGCTGGCTGAGCGACTCGTTCGTCAATGGGACGCCGGCGCTTGTCTCGCGCGCGGCCGCCTCGTTGGAGATTGCCGGCGCGCTCGGCCTGGCGCTCGCCGGCTTGGCGGCGATGAGAGCCGGTTCCGTTCCCGAACAAGAGAGGCGATCCGTCGTCGCCGCGTTCCGCCATCCGATCGTCGCGCTCATGGCGGCGGGGAATCTCGCCATCTTCCTCCTGGCCGTCGCCCAACGCTACGGATAGCAGGCGCCAAGAAGTTACGCGCCGCCGAACGTGTCGCAGGCCTCGAGCCGGCATTCTGATCGCGCGGATCGGCCCGCCGCGCGGCGATGCTAACGAGTTCCCGGTGTGGTGCCGAGCCCCAATGCTTGGGTCGCAACACCCAAGAAGGTTGCGTACCGGTCTTCGTCCACGTCGTCGACGTCGCGCCACGTGATGCAACTGAGCGTCGCGAATTCCGCAGCTGCGATGAGGAACCACGCCAAGACCTCAGGGTCTGTCCGCGGTGCCGTGCCCGTCTCGACGGACCGGCTGAGGCGCTCCGCGAGCTTCTTCGCCGGCTCGAGGTAGAGCTCGGTCACTAGCGAGGGATCGATGAACTGCGCTTCGCGGAAGAGAGGTAAGAGGTGCGGCCGCTGGGCGATCCAGTTGAAATGGGCCGCCAGGGCGCGTTGGACGGCGACGTGTTCATCGGGTGCACCCTCGGCGGCCCGTAGCGTCTCCTCGGTCCATTGGTCCCGCCGCTTCTGAAGGAGAAAGGCGAAGATGTGGAGCTTCGTCGGGAAGTAGAGATAGAACGTCCCGAGCCCGGCGGTCGCCGTTTGCGTGATCGATAGGATCGAGGCGGCGTGGTACCCAAGCCGCGTGAAGATCTCTTCAGCCGCCTCGAAGAGGCGTCGTCTCGTCAGATCGCCGCGGCGCTCCGGCCGAGGCGTCTCGTCTCCGGACTCGGTCATGGCCTCTCAAGCGTGCGCGGTGTAGGCCCACGGGGAAATAGGCGAAGTATCACGAAGAACGGACCGAACGGGTCGCGCGTTAGCTGCTCGTGCCGGGAGGTCGACGCAGCCGTGCGATCAACTCGCCTTGAGAATGGACTCCGAAACGGCGGTAAACGGTCGCGAGATGGTTCCTCACGGTACTCGGGCTGAGATGCATGGCTTTCGCGATCGCGGGAACGCGCTCGCCGTTGACGAGGCGCACCGTTATCTCCCATTGATGAGGCGGGAGCTTGGCGAGTTCCCCCGACTCCGGCAGGTGACGCTCGGCGTCCGCCGCCGGCAGGACGCCTGCGGCGAGTATCTCGGCGGCGATGCGCCAGAGATGTTGTTCGAGCCGTACTGCGTTCGTGGCGGATCCGTCTCGCGGTTTACCGGCCCTGGTCAGCACGATGCCGAGTCGAGGGGGCGAGTGGTCGCACAGCGGCTCGACCCACCCCGTGACGTTGGTCCACGTCGACCGCACCTTCAGTTGGATGTTGGTGAAGACGCCGCGGCGTGTGGCGATCGCACGCGTGATGGCTAGAAGCAGCTCCGCGGCCGTCGCCGGATGGACGATGGATAGAAGGGGTTTCTCGATGGTGTTCTCCGGCGCTTCGCCGAGGATCGCGCCGATGTCCCGGCTAACGAACCGCAATACCCAGTCGTGGTCGGTCACGAGCAGCGCAACATCGGATGCGCCGTCCACGATCAGCGCTTGATGCGCCTCCCCCCCGCGTTCCGCGTCGTCCGGAAGGAAAACGAGGGCGACCAGTCGCCGGTCGCCGTCGCCGATCAGGCGCAACCAAAGCTGCCCCTCAACGTCCTCCCCGTCGGCGTCGACGAGGGTCCGGCGTCCGTGCAGACCGTCGAAACGTCCCGAGCCGACGGCACGGAACTCCTTGATCGCAACGTCCTGGAGATCCGGCGAGAAGAGCTCGGCGAAGTTCCTCAGGGACGGACGCAAACGCTTGAGCCCAGAACTGCTTCGGACGAGACGAAGCGTCTCGGCATCGAAGAGTGCGATGGGGGTGGGTGTGTCGGCGATGGCGGTGGCGAGCGCGGCGGCGGCGGATGTCACGGTCGGTCGGCTTTCATGTGTTCCTTGTACTCCTGCCTAACTACGTATGTCAAATGACACCGTCAAGAGATATTGTCAAATGACGCCACGCGGTCTAGACTCAGGGCCAGGAGGTCGAATGACGGAGCCGCACGATGACCAGCGTTTTTCCCGCTCTTCGCGCGGCGAAGAGGGACCCTCGACCATCGGTGCGCGACTCCGCGCCGCCCGCGAGCGCAGGGGCTGGACCCGGGAAGCGCTGGCCTATCACGCCGGCGTGAGCTGGGCGGCGATTGCTCAGATCGAGAGCGGGCGGAGAACAGACGTCCGCCAGTCGACGCTGACCGCGCTTTCTTCGGCGCTCGGGATCTCCGTTGATCATCTCCTGGGCAGGAGCACCGCAGCCGCGCCCGTCCTCCAGCACGAAGTGATGATCTATCGCACGCCGACGGAGTTCCGACGCGCGCTGGCGCCGTTCCTCAATGAAGGCATCAGGCGTGGCGATGGGGCCGTCGTCGTCACGAGCGAGGACAAGATCGCGGCCCTGCGGGACGACCTGGGCGCCGCGTCCACCGAAGTGACCTTCATCTCATCGCGGACCTGGTACGGCCAGCCGCACACGACCCTCGAGGCGTTCCGGGAAACGATCGACGAGAAGATCGCCGCCGGCCACGGATGGGTCCGTGCGATCGGCGAGCCGCTGTGGCTCGGCCGGTCCGCCCGCGAAGTCCGGCGGTGGATCCGGTACGAATCGCTTATCAATCTCGGGCTCGCCGATTCTCGCGCCACCATCGTCTGCCCGTACGACGCATCCTCTCTTCCCCAACCCATCGTCGCCTCGGCGCGCCGCACTCACCCTATGATGTACGGCAAACGCGGTCACAACGCCAAGTACCGCGAGCCGATCGAATTCCTGCTCTCCGACGAAGGGCTTTCCTGAAGGGCGAAGAGGCCCCGAGTGAGCACGAGCGGTTTCAGCCGAATGAGCAGTCGAGCGTGACTTTATTCAACGAGCGCTCGAGGACTTTCAACTCTTGATCGCCGAGCTTTTCGACGAACAGCTTTGCGATCCCACGCACGTGAACGGGCACCGTTTCGGTTAAGCGGGCTAGGCCGGCATCGGTCAGCGCAACGACGACACCGCGGGCGTCTGTGTCGGCCTTGGCCGTGCGCACGAGACCCTCACGTACCAGGCGCGCAACACGGCGGGTCATTCCCGATCGCGAAATGAGCGCTCGGTTCGCGAGCTCCGTCATGCGCAGTTCGCCGCCGGTGCTCGCCAGCTGAGCGAGCACGTCGAAGTCCGCCAGGGCCAGACCGGTCTCTTTCTCGAGATCCCACTCGAGCTGGCGCATCAGGCTGGCATGCGCCTGCAGGAGGGAGCGCCACGCCTCTAACCCGCGCCGGCCCGGAAGCTCCGCTTCGAGGAGCCGGTCGACCAGCGCTGCCGGGTCTCTTTCCGCAGGTAGTTGCATATGCAATAAACTCAGCCCCGATTGTGTTTGCAGTTGCAAGTATACGGCGCGGCCCTTTGAGAGGGAGAAAGCCATGGATGTCCGAGAGAACCTCGACGAATCCCTCAGCCTTCGGTTCGCGACGGTGGCGGACGACGCACGCGTTCAGCGGACCGCGGCCGCCCTCGAAGCGAATGGGATCACGGTGCTCCGGGCCGCAGACGCCGCGGAGGCCAAAGACGTCGTCCTCGGGCTCATCCCGGACGGATCCCAGGTGCACCACGGGGCCTCGCAGTCGCTCGAAGTGACCGGCATCCAACAAGAGATCGAGAACTCCGGTCGCTTCGACCCCGTGCGCGCGCGGATATACAGCATGGATCGCAAGACCCAAGCCGACGAGATCCGTCGCCTGACTTCGTCGCCCGACGTGATGCTCGGCAGTGTGCAAGCGGTCACCGAGACCGGATCGCTGCTGACGGCATCGGCGGGCGGCAGCCAGCTCGGGCCGTACGCGTCGGGCGCCGGACGAGTCATCCTCGTGGTCGGGACGCAAAAGATCGTCGCGGATCTCGAAGAGGGCCTCCGCCGCATCGACGAGCACGCGTTTCCGCTCGAAGACGCGCGCGCGATGGCCGCCTACGGGATGCACAGCGGCGTGAACAAGGTTCTCATCATCAACCGCGAGTTCATACCGGGCCGTATCACCGTCGTATTCGTCGACAAGGCTCTCGGGTTCTGAGGGCAAAAGGAGGGACCGATCATGGCCACCGAAATCGAGACCGAAGAGCGCGAGATCGCGTTCGTGGAGGACGCCCACGTTCGCCCGATGATGGGACTCAACGTCCTCGAACCGCTGCCGTCGCGGAACATCCCGTACGCACAAGTGGATCCGTTCATCCTCGTCCACGAAGCCACCGTCCCGATCACACCCGAGTGGGCGAACGCGGATACCGAGCACCCGCACCGTGGATTCGACAACCTCTGGTACGTGATCAAGGGCTCGGCAAGCACGGGCCACAGCACGGGTCCCGGCGGCACCATCGAGCGCGCGCGGCTGAAGGCCGGATCGCTGTTGAAGATCCGAACGGGCCGCGGCGTGCGGCACGCCGAGAAGATCGGTGAAGACGAGGTCCGAGAGGGCAAGACCGGCGAGATGCACAGCGTGCTGTTCTGGGTGAACCTCGCCCGCAAAGACAAGGATGTCGATCCCACCGCGCAGGTCCTGACCCCCGATGAGATTCCCGTTCGGCAGGACGGAGACGCGACCGTTCGCGTTCTGGTGGGGGAGGGCTCTCCGGTGGAGCTCGGCACCCCCGGTCTCATCCTCGACGTCGAGCTGCCCAAGGGCGGGAGCTTCAAAACTCCGGTTCCGGCCGACCTCAACGGCTTCGTCTACATGCTCGACGGCGAGGCCAGTCTCGGCGCCGACAAGCGTCGGGCGAACGCGCCGCAGATCGCCGTCCTCGGCGCGGGTGGCGCGTTGACCGTGACCGATGCGCTGCCCGGCACGCGGTTCTTGCTCATGGCCGGCAAGCCGTACGGAGAGACGCCGATCTACAACGGACCATTCGTGGACTGATGACCGGCGTCGTTAGGGCTACCTCAATATGTCCGGGTGAGGAACCCCAGAGAGGCCTGCGCGATCCGCGCCCACCGGGACGGCGGCCGCAGTAATCAGGGGTGCACCTGGATCCCGACGCCGAGGTCGAGGCGGATCGACTCAAGGACCCAAAGCGTCGTGTGTGCGGTGAACACGTCCGCGGCGGCGAGCCTCTCCGTTCAACCGGCCCAAGGGAGCGAGATCGCCCCCACCTGGCTTAGGATCGCGGCCAAGTCCTCGAACGCCCACTGTTCGCTGATCTTTCCGTCGTCGTTGATCCTGTAGATGTCGACCGCATTCCACTCAATGCTGCGGTCTGTCGGGGGAACGCCGAGCAAGTTGCCCTTGTGCACTCCTGCGACGACGAGCCGCAGCGCGACGAGGTCGTCGCTCGCGATCACGTCCTGTTCTTCAGCGTGGATGTCCTCGAGCGCCCCGATGAACCCACCGAGGATCGGGACGATCGTGTCTACACCGGCGACGGTCCCGAGGGCTCCGCCGTGCCAGATGACGTCGGGCGTGAAGTAATCTCGGGCGCGCTCGGCGTTGCGACCGTTGAACACGTTCGCGACGAACTCACGAGCGACCGCCACCCGTTCGTCGATGGTCAAGCCCTTGCTCATTGCTCTCCTTTCGCTTGGCCTCACCCGGGAGCATACAAGGTAGTTGCTTGGGCAAGCAACGAACGTTCCAGGTACCAAGAAGCGCCGGATCATCCTTCAATTACGTTAGCCTTGACCTGATGGCGAAGACGCAGCCGTTGACTCCGACGGAAGACGCCTTTTGGCGGGCACTGATGCGCATCGTGCTGTCGTTGCCCCGCCACCTGCACAACGATCTGTTGCGAGCGACGGGGCTGACCGCGAGCGACTACAAGGTGTTGATGAATCTGTCCGAAGGAGCGGATCGCACTCTGCGGATGGCCGATCTTGCGATCGCCACGGGACTATCGGCCAGCCGGACCACTCGCGTCGTCGACGATCTGCAAGCTCGCGGATTCGTAACGAGACGTACGAACTCGAACGACGGAAGGAGCAATCTCGCGAAACTTACGGCCAAGGGTCTGACCGAACTCAAGTCGGCCTGGCCCGTACACCTCGCCAGTGTACGCAGGCGCGTGTTCGACCACATCGATCGCTCGGCCGTTTCGCGAGCGGCCCAGACACTGAGCGCGGTGGCAGATGCACTCGAAAAGGAAGACACGGGCCGGGCCTAGACCAACTAGCGATTTCTCGATTCAAGTGTTCCGGCCGACCACGGACTGGAGCCCGTCGTCCGCCCTGGTTAACGCCGCCAGAAGAGTTGGTGCGTAACGCCGCTGGGGCTGGGCACGGACTCGAGATGGAACCGGTCGAGCAGGTCCTCGTGGGAGGTCCAGAGTCGCTCCCCTCGGCCGATCTCGACCGGCGCGACGGCGACATGGATGGTGTCGATGAGATCCGCCTCGAGGAACTGCCGAACAGTGGCCACGCCGCCTCCACACCGTACGTCCTTCCCCTCAGCGGCGTCCTTGGCTTGCCGCAATGCCTCCGCGGGCGTCGCCTCGATGAAGTGGAACGTGGTGTCGGCCAGCGTGAAGCTGGGTCGGTGGTGATGGGTGAGGACGTACACGGGAGTGTGGAAGGGCGGGGTGTCTCCCCACCACCCCTTCCAGTCGAGGTTCTCCCAGGGGCCACGCTGTGGCCCGAACTTGTTTCGGCCCATGATCTCGGCGCCGATGTTCCGCGTGAAGTCGCGAGTGAAGTAGTCGTCCAGCCCTCGGGATCCGCCGGGCTCGGTTCGGTTCGGCCAGCTCGCGGTGGCGAACGCCCACGAGGCCAGGTCGGCCGGGAGGCGGGCGACGCGACCACCTCGGGGCTCGGCATGTCCGAAGGGCGCCTCGAGACTCTGGCCTTCGCCGGCGCCGAACCCGTCCATCGACACGAAGAAGTTCTGCACTCGCAGCAGTTGAGACATTCCTCGCTCCTTTCCCGCCGTGTCCGATGGACCCGCCAAGGAAGGCGGCTGAAAACCTAGCCCGAGCCGGCGAGGTCGAACAGCGGGTGGGTGATCGTCAGCGGGATGTCCTTGCCGAACGCGGAGAAAACGGCGAACAGAGTCAGGCATGCCCCGAGCAGCGCGATGTTGCGCCAGAAGGATTGTTTCTGTGTGGAGCGCTGCGCCTCGTCCTCGATCGCCCAGAACCGGTGGAACTGAAGCGCGGCCAACGTCACGAAGAGGCCCAGCATGAGCGCGCCGAGGTCCGCCCAGAGCCCGGCCGCGACTGAAACGCCGCCCGCGACGAGCCAGACCCCGGACGGCCAGCCGGCGAGGGACGGCAGCGGCATCCCGGTGCTCTTCGCGTACCCGATCATCATGGTGCCCCGGCGGATGTGACCGACGCCGGACAACGGCACGAAGAAGATGGCGAAGAGGATCCGACCGGCGAGGAAGACCGCCCCTAGGCTTGTGCTCATCTGACGACGTCCACGCCGCACCCCTCCGACATCAGCCTGTCGATCGCTATGTCGGGCGGTTCCTCCTTCATTACGACATACCGTATCGTCAACGTCGGTCGGCGGAAAGATCTGCAACCCGCGCGATCGAGTGCACCTTCAGTACTCTGTGCGCATGATTCACGGCGCTCACGTCGTCATCAACAGCAAGGATCCTGAGGCCGATCGCGCGTTCTTCAGCGACGTCTTGAATTACGAGTCGGTCGATGCAGGCCACGGGTGGTTGATCTTCGCCCTGCCGCCGGCCGAAATGGCCGTGCATCCGTCCGAAGAAAACGATGTGCACGAGCTCTTCCTGATGTGCGACGACGTCAAGGCGTTCATCGCCGAGATGAAGAAAAGGAAAGTGAATTGCTCCCCGGTCGAAGAGGCGCGCTGGGGATCGATCACCCGCCTCACGCTTCCGGGCGGCGGGGAACTCGGTGTCTACCAGCCGAAGCATGCCTCGCCGCTGTTGCCTACACCCTGACGTGGAACTTCCGTGGTCGGGAAGGGGGGATTTGAACCCCCGGCCTCCACGTCCCGAACATGATTCGCGGCAGCGCTGCCACCTACACGTTCGCTTCGAGGACGCCTACGATCTGCGCTTTCGTGCTTCCCGTTGAAGCGAGTTTGTCTCACACGTTCTCGTTCTTTCTCCCTCTTCCGGGGACGAAATGGGAGCGCGCGTTTTCCATCCCGCTCCACGGTCTGTGCCTGAGG